>CAZJLS010000001.1:0-12789 GCA_964547125.1 uncultured Methanobacteriaceae archaeon
GATTGGCATGATATAAAATATGGTTATAAATTCTTAAGAAAATTCTGGAATGCGTTTCGTTTTGTAAGTATGCACATATTTGATGAGGAAATAACATATGATGAAGTAAAAGACAATTTAAATCCAATGGACAAATGGATATTTGCAAAATTAGATAATGTCAACAGTACTTGTGATAATGCATTTAATGAATTTAAATTTGATACTGTGATAAATACAATTGAAGACTTCATATGGCATGATTTCTGTGATGAATATATTGAAGCAGCAAAATATAGATTATACAGTGAAGTTAGTGATGAATCAAGAAAAGCATGTAAATACACTCTTAAAAATATAATTTTAGATTCATTAAAAATACTTGCACCAATAACTCCATATTTTGCAGAAGAAGTTTACCAGTACTTTAACATGCCAAACAGTATACATACAGAAGCATGGCCAGAGTTAAATGAAATTGATTCTGAAAATATTGTTAAAGGTAATGAAGCAATAAAACTCATAAGTGGTATAAGAAGGTTTAAATCTGCAAATAAAATAGCATTAAATCAACCATTAGATACAGTAAATGTTTATACAGATAATGTTGATTTAACAAGTATTTTTGAAGATTTTAATAATGATATTAAAGGAACATTAAAAATTAATAATTTCGCTATTAAAACAGGTAAACCTGAAGTACATGAAACTGTTGTTGAAATAGAACCAGATATGGGTAAAATAGGTCCTAAATTTAAAAAAGATGCAGGGAAAGTAATAGCTTATATTAAATCCCATAATTTGGATGATATTGTTAATGATTTGAAAGAAAATGATGAGATAATCATAGAAGGTAACTCACTATTATTAGAAGATTTAAGAATTAAAAAAGAAGTTCAAGGAGCATCAGGTCAAAAAATCGATGTATTTAATTTAGAAGAACTTGATGTAATTATAGAACTTGTAAAATAGAGGTGTTTTGTAATGAAACTTAAAATGAAGAATATACCTGAAAATATTGAAGGTGTTATTAATGCTCCACCGTCTAAAAGTTATAGTCATCGTGCAATAATTATTGCATCATTAGCAGATGGTGAGAGTAAAATTTCAAATGTATTATTGGCTGAGGATGTTTTATCTTCAATTAATGTTTGTGAAAAATTAGGTGCTGAAATAAATATAAAAGAGAATTATATTATTGTTAAAGGGACTAATGGTAAAATTCATAATAGTTCAAATGAATTCATAAGTTTAGGTAATTCTGGAACCACATTAAGACTTATAACTTCTATTTCGGCTTTATCTGATAATAGAGTTTTATTATCTGGAGATAGTTCTTTAAGAGAAAGACCTATGGGTGATTTATTAAATACATTAAATGATTTAGGGGTTAATGCAGCATCTTTAAAATATAATGATAAAGCACCATTAAAAATTGAACCTGGTTATACTGGAGGTATAGCTACAATTCGGGGGGATATTAGTTCTCAATTTATTTCAAGTTTATTGATTTCCGCCCCATTATCTGATAAAGGTTTAAATTTAAATGTTCTTAAAGAGTTTGTATCTAAACCTTATGTTGAGATGACTATTGATATTATGGATAAATTTGGTGTACAAGTTTCTAAAATGGAGAATGAAGCTTCTGGAAATGTTGACACTGCTTTTATTGTGATGCCTTCATCTTATACTGCTTGTGATTATATTGTTGAAGGTGATTTTTCTTCTGCTTCTTATCTTTTAGCAGCATGTGCTATAGCTGGTGGAGAAATTAGGGTAAATAATTTATTTGAGAATTCTAAACAAGGAGATAAAGTAATACTTAATATTTTGGAAGATATGGGTTGTACTGTTGAATGGGGTTATGATTATGTTATTCTTAAATCAGATGGAAATTTATCTGCTGTTGAAGTGGATTTAACTTCGGCTCCTGATTTAATTTGTACTATTGCTGTTCTTGGAGCATGTGCTTCTGGTGAAACTGTTATTAAGGGAGTTGCTCATGCACGTTATAAAGAGACTGATCGTATTGCTACTTGTTGTGAAGCACTTAATAAATTAAATGTTGATGTGGAAGAGTTAGATGATGGTATGAAGATTAAGGGTGATTTTACTGGTGGTGTTGTTGAATCTCATAATGATCATCGTTTAGCTATGGCTTTTAGTTTACTTGGATTAAAAGAGGATGTTAGTGTAAATGATGGGGAAGTGTTTAATATTAGTTTCCCTAATTTTATAAGTGTTATGTCTAGTATTGGTGTTGAATTAGAATTAGATTAAATTCTTTTATGGTGTTTTTCTATTATGAATGATACTGAACGTGTTATTGAAATTTATAATCGTTTAAATAAGATTTATGATATTCGTGAGATTGAGGGTAGTAATCCTTATCGTGTTTTGATTAGAACTATTTTGTCTCAGCGTACTAGGGATGAAAATACTGATCAAGCATCTTATAATTTGTTTAGTAAATATCCTACTATTGAAGATGTGGTTGATGCTCCGGTTGAGGATGTTGAGGAGTTAGTGCGTCCTGCGGGTTTTTATCGTGTTAAAGCTCGTAGGATTCAGGAAGTTTCTCGTATTTTGCTTGATGAGTATGGGGGTGTTGTTCCTGATAATTTAAATGAATTGTTAAAGCTTCCGGGTGTTGGTCGTAAGACTGCTAATTGTGTTCTTGTTTTTGCTTTCCATGCTCCAGCTATTCCTGTTGATACTCATGTTCATCGTATTAGTAATCGTTGGGGTTTGGTTAATACTAGTAAACCTGAGGATACTGAGTTAGCTTTGATGGATATTGTTCCTAAGGAGTTGTGGGTTGATTTAAATGATATAACTGTTCAGTTTGGTCAGACTATTTGTAAACCGATTTCTCCGCAGTGTGAAGAGTGTCCTTTAACTGGTTTATGTAGTTATGATCCTGATGGTGAAGATTAATTATTTTTTTTTTTTTTTTTTTTTTAAGGGTTAAGTTTATATGTTAGTTTATTTATATTTACTATGTGTATTATAACAATTGTTATATTTTTTATTTTTTTTTCAAAAATATTTTTTATAATTTTCGTCAATTCGTTATATTCACTTTTATAAAAATTTAATATAACAATCGTTATATAACATTTTTCATTCAAAAAAATAAAAATACCAAAAAAATAAAATTATTATAAATAAAATTATTAACAAAGGAGAAATGAATATTATGGTTTTAAACATACCCGAATTAACAAGAGGGGTCGCAAACGACATAACAGAAACAGTCGGAAATACACCACTTGTAAGATTAAACAAATTAACAGAAGGAATAGATGCAGAAGTTCTAGTAAAATTAGAATCATTCAACCCACAAAGCAGTGTAAAAGACAGAGTCGGAGTAGCACTAATCAAATACGGAGAAGAAGCAGGACTAATAAAACCTGATACTGTACTAATAGAACCAACAAGTGGAAACACAGGAATAGGGCTAGCATTCGTAGCAGCAGCAAAAGGATACAGATTAATCCTAACAATGCCAGAAACAATGTCTCAAGAAAGAAGAAAATTACTCGCAGTATATGGAGCAGAAATCGTATTAACTCCAGGATCTGAAGGAATGACTGGAGCAGTAAAAAAAGCAGAAGAGCTAGCAAAAGAAATACCAAATGCAGTAATCCCACAACAATTCGAAAACGAATTCAACCCAAGAATACACAGTGAAACAACCGCACAAGAAATAATAAGAGACACAAACAATGGAGCAGACATACTAGTATCTGCAGTAGGAACAACAGGAACCATAACTGGAATCTCAAAAGTACTCAAAAAAGAAAAACCAGGATTCCAAGCAATAGCAGTCGAACCAGAAACCAGCCAAACAATAGGAAAAGGAGAAAAAGGACCACACAAAATACAAGGAATTGGACCAGGATTCATACCTGGAGTATTTGACGAAAACTTAATCGATGGAACATACGCAGTAAAAGACGAAGAAGCAGCAGAAACACAACTAAGACTCGCAAAAGAAGAAGGAATATTTGCAGGAATATCTTCTGGAGCAGCAACATACGCAGCACTACAAATCGCAAAAAAACCAGAAAACAAAGGAAAAACAATTGTAGCAATACTTGCAGATACTGGTGAAAGATACTTATCTGTAGATTGGATATTCCAAAAAATATTTGATGAATACCCTGATGAAGTATTCCCAAAACAATAATCCTTATCCTCTTTTTTTTATTTATTTAATTAATAAATATTCATTAAAAATAGTTTCACAGTCTTTTTTAAACATATAAACCCATTCAAAATATTTTAAAAAATTTTTTAACAATAGTTATTTATATTAAAATCTATTTAAAATAAATATTGTAAAAAAAAGAATATGAAATTTTTTTTCAAAAATAAAAAATAATCTTCAATAGGAAGTTTAAAAAAAGAATGTTTGATTCAATAAAAGAGGATATAAAAGCAGCACAAGCACAAGACCCCGCTGCAAGAAATAGTTTAGAAATATTTTTCACATATCCTGGCGTCCATGCACTTTGGTGGTATAGAAGATCCCACTGGTTATGGAAACACAATCACACTCAACTAGGAAGATTCATATCCAATATAGGCAGATTTTTCACAGGAATAGAAATACATCCTGGAGCAAAAATAGGTAGAAGATTCTTCATAGACCATGGAATGGGAGTAGTAATAGGAGAAACTACAATAATTGGGGATGATGTATTAATATACCAAGGAGTAGTCCTAGGAGGAACAAGCCTCTCAAAAGGTAAAAGACATCCAACATTGGGAAATGGAGTAGTAATAGGATCTGGAGCAAAAGTCCTTGGAAATATAAGTATTGGAAATAATGCAAAAGTAGGTGCAGGCTCAGTAGTACTAGAAGACATACCAGATAATGCAACATGTGTAGGAATACCTGGCCGTGTTGTACGATTAAATGGTAACATACCAAAACTAGACCATAACAAACTACCGGACCCAGTAGCTGAAATGATAGATTTACTACTTAAAAGACAAGTAGAACTAGAATCAAAAATCCAAGAACTAGAAGGAAAAGAAGACTTACCAAAATGTGTAATGGATTCAAACCCTGAATTAGAAAAAGTATTCCATAAAGAAAGTTCTGAAATAGATGCAAGTAATATAATATTTAAAAGTCCAAATGTAGATTCAGGTGTTTATGGAGATGTGTATGGGACACAAGCATCAACCGTACTAAATAATGAAGAAAAACAAACATTAACAGAATTAATAGATCAATTAACAAAACATCAAGCTTCAATAGAAAAAGAATTACAAGAATTAAAAAATAAATTAGGAGAATAAGATAATTATGAAACCTCCATGTGAAATGGTAGTATGGTATGTTATACCGGCTATAAGATCAGAATTGGCTAAAGACTTATTAGCATTAGGTATGAAACAAAAAAAAATATCTGAATTAATGGACATAACACAACCAGCAATATCTCAATATATTACAGATAAACGTGGAAGTGGTATTAAATTCAATGATGAAGTAAATGAACTAATAAATGATTTTGCTAAAGATTTATATGATGAAAAAGCAACTAAATCAGATATAATACCGCGTACATGTTATATATGTAAAAGAATCAAAGCTGAAGATATTTTGTGCCAAATACATAAAGAAAAAGGGGATGCCTGTTTTGACTGTCATGCCTGTTTAGGTTCAGAATTAGAATAAGAATTGTATTATTTTTTCCATTCTATTTTTTTATCCAAAAACTATTTATATTAATAAATAATATAGTAAATATATACTGTATGGGTTTTATATAAAAAATAATACTATTTTTAAATAAACTAAAATATAAAACTATAAAATAAAATGCCTTAAAATGTGGCAAGATGGCCGAGAGGCTCAGGCACGTGGCTGCAGACCATGTTACGGGGGTTCAAATCCCTCTCTTGCCTCTACATTTTTTTACAAAAAAAATTTCAAACTATCTTTTTTCAAAAAAATTTCAATCTATTTAAAAATCAGAGGGATATGTAAAAAATGAAAGTATATAGTACAATGTCACGAGAAAAAGAAGAATTAAAAACAATAAATGAAAACAGAATCAAACTTTTTGTCTGTGGACCTACTGTATACGATGATGCACACATTGGACATGGAAGAACATATGTATCATTTGATACAATAAAAAGATATTTGGAATACAAAGGTTACACAGTATTTTATATAGAAAATATTACTGATGTAGACGATAAAATCATAAACCGTTCAAAAGAACTAAATATAAGTCCAGAATATTTAGCAAGAAAATATGAAAAAAGATTCATAGATGATATGAAATCATTAAATGTGCATAAAGTAAACTATTTTGCAAGAGCAACAGACCATATGGGAGAAATTCAAGACCAAATAAAACGTTTAATAGAAAAAGGTTATGCATACATAAGTGAAGATGGGGTTTACTTTAATATAGATAAATTTGAAGACTTTGGAAAATTATCAAACCGTAAAATTGATGAATTAGAATCACATCGTCAATTAGCAGAAACAGACAAACACAATCAAAATGATTTTGTTCTATGGAAAAAACGAGAAGGGGAAGAATATGCTGGAGAACCAGTATGGGACTCACCATGGGGAAAAGGAAGACCTGGATGGCATATTGAAGATACTGCAATAACCGAATACTATTTTGGACCACAATATGATATACATGGGGGAGGATTAGATTTAATATTTCCACACCATGAAGCAGAAATTGCACAAATTGAAGCAGTTAGTGGTAAAAAACCATTAGTAAGATACTGGATGCACACAGGATTTTTAAATGTATCTGGAGAAAAAATGAGTAAATCATTAGGTAACTTCATCACAATACGTGATTTACTAAAAGAATATGAAGGGGATGTTTTCAGATTCTTTGTTTTATCTACACATTACAGAAGTCCAATAGATTTCAGTAAAGACTCATTACATCAAGCAGAAAAAAGCTTAGAACGTATTAAAAATTACATTAATGTATTAAATGAATTAGTGGAAGTTAACAATATTTCTGAAGATGAGATTAATAATGCTGTTAGTACTTCTGAAATTCCATCAGATTTAATTGTTAATTTCTTTAATGCTATGGATGATGATTTTAACACTCCAAAAGCGATTAGTAATATTTTTGAATTTATAAAGAAATTTAATAATTTAGATTCATATAATAAAGAAAGTATTGCTTATATTAAAAAATTCTTTGATGATGTTGTATTTATTTTAGGTTTAGATTTCAATGTATCTGGTAATGATGATGTTACTGAATATATTGATTTAATTCTTAATATTCGTGAAAAATTACGTGCTAATAAGCAATATGAATTATCTGATGAAATTCGTGATGAATTAAATAATCTTGGCATTAATGTTAGTGATAATTAAGCTTTAAGATTTCTTTTTTTATTTTATATTCTTTTTTTTAACAATATTTATATATTATAATGGATTAAAACTATATTTAGTATTTATAATTATTTATCATTATAATTAATTTTGAAGTTAAGAGTATTATTAAATCTTTTTTTACCTGAATTAAAGATTTATTTTTATAATTAATAATCGATAAATATATTATTAAATTATTTTCGAAAATAAAAAAGATAAAATAAAAATACAGATTTTTTATTTTTAATTTTATGAGGAGTTAAAACTTTATGAAAGATCTTACAAAGATGTTTAAGCCAGATGCAGTGGCTGTAATAGGAGCATCCAACTCCCCAGATAAAGTTGGACACATAGTAGTAAATAACTTGAAAGAAGGATTTCCTGGAGAAATATATCCTATAAATCCAAAAGGTGGAGAAATTTTAGGTTTAAAAGCATATACTAATGTAAAAGAATGTCCAAAAGTACCTGACCTTGTTGTAGTAGCAGTACCATCTAAAATTGTAAATCCTTCACTTAGAGAATGTGGTGAAATAGGAGTTAAAAATGCGGTAGTACTAACAGCAGGTTTCAAAGAAGTAGGTGGGGAAGGAATAAAACTAGAAGAAGAACTAGTAAGTATAACTGAAGAATTTGATATTAATCTTATTGGACCTAACAGCTTAGGAATGACAGATTCTTACACTCCATTAAACTCATCATTCTCACAATCAATGCCAGATAAAGGAAATATAGCATTCATCTCACAAAGTGGAGCAATGATGGTTGCAATAATCGATTGGAGTAAAAGAGCTGGAATTGGTTTTAGTAAAGTAATAAGTATTGGAAATAAAGCAGGAATAACTGAATTAGATATTATTAAATCATTAGCTGAGGATAAAGATACAAAAGTTGTAATCTGTTATGTTGAAAGTGTATCTGAAGATCCTAACTTCATACAAGTAATGAGAGAAGTTTCTATAAAAAAACCAATTGTATTCTTAAAATCAGGAACATCTGCAGCTGGTGCAGAAGCAGCATCTTCACACACTGGAGCATTAGCAGGTAGTGATGTGGCATTCACATCAGCATTTGAACAATCTGGAATATTCCGTGTACATACGATGGATGAATTATTTAAGGTCGGTTTAGCTTTCAGTATGTGTCCATTACCAAAAGGAAGAAATGTAGCTGTAATAACCAATGCTGGTGGTGGAGGAGTAATTTCTGTTGATGAAATGGAAATACAAGATTTAGATTTAGCTGAACTTTCAGATGAAACAACTAAGAAATTATCTGAGGTTATACCTCCTGAAGGCAGTATAAAAAATCCTGTGGATGTTTTAGGTGATTCTCCAGCAGATAGATATGAAGATACTCTTAGAATTTTATTAGATGCGGATGAAGTTGATAGTTTAATAGTGATGGTATGTCCAACAGCTAAAACAGATACGGATGGAATAGCAGAAAACATAGTTAAAGAAGTTAAAGATGCAGATAAACCGGTTCTTGTAGTTAATATGGGTGGACCATCTTTTGAATATGCAAATCATTTATTGAGAGAAAATAATATTCCAACATATGTTTTCCCTGAAGAAGCAGTTAGTGTTATTGATTATCTTGAAAGATTTAGTGCGGTTCAAAAACGTAACTATGATGATCCGGTACAAAGTATTAATGATGTTAATAAAGCAAAAGTAGAAGAAATATTTGCTAAGGTTAAAGAAGATGGTAGGGATACTTTACTTGGTAGTGAAGCATATGCTGTTGCAAAAGAGTATGGTATTGATGCGGCACCAATAATATTATCCACATCTTCTGAAGAAGCAGCAGATGTTGCTGAAGAAATGGGATTCCCTGTTGTGTTGAAAATTGCATCTGATAAGATTTTGCACAAATCTGATATTGGTGGTGTTCAAGTAGGTATTAATTCTCGTGAAGAAGCTATTGATGCATTTAACCTTATTATGGATAATGTTGCTAAAGCTCATCCAGATATAACTCCTGATGGTATTGAAGTTCAAAAAATGATGGATTCAGGTATTGAAGTTCTTGTAGGTATGGTTAGAGATAAACAATTTGGACCTATGATTGCATTTGGTATGGGTGGAATTTATGTTAATCTTATTGAAGATGCTTCATTTAAGTTAGCTAATGGTTTAACTTCAGAAGAGATTGATGAATTGATTTCAACTACTAAGGTTGCTAAGTTGCTTGAAGGTTTCCGTGGTGAAGCTCCTGGTGATGTTGAAAATGTTCGCAATACTATTAAGCGTGTTGCTCGTTTAAGCTTAGATTTCCCTGAAATTTCAGAATTGGATATTAATCCTATTTTTGTTTATGAGGAAGGTTCTAGTGCTTTAGATATTAAGATTAAGTTGTAATCTTATTTTTTTTTCTTTTTTTTATGGTTTATTTTTTTTTAGGCAAACCTTTATATACTAAAATTAACAATTGTTATATTATTGAATAAAAAATTTTTATTTTAATCTAAACTTTTTTTTAAAATATTTCTTTTGTTTTAAAATTTTTATAAAATAAAAAAATAACAATTGTTATATTTTAAAAAATTTTTTTTATTCAAAAAAACAAATATATAAATTAATATCAATTTAACAAAAAAAATTAACGATTAACGAGGTAATAAAAAATGAGTAACAATAACAACAAATACGGATTATCAACATTAGGAGTACACGCAGGACAAGAAGAACCAGACCCAGCAACTGGAGCAAGAGCAACACCTATTTACCAAACATCATCTTTTGTATTTAAAGATGCAGATGAAGCCGCGGGAAGATTCGCACTAACAGTGCCCGGACAAATATACTCAAGATTAACAAACCCAACAAATGATGCATTCGAAGCAAGAATAGCAGCAATTGAAGGTGGAGTAGCAGGAATATCTGCAGCAAGTGGACTAGCAGCAATAAGCTACTCACTACTAAACATAACATTACCTGGAGATGAAATAGTATCTGCAGACAACTTATATGGTGGAACGTACACACTATTCGCATCAACCTTTAAAGAATTAGCAAGAGAAGTAAAATTCGTACCATCACAAGACTTACAAGCATACGAAGATGCAATAACAGATAAAACAAGAGCAATATATGTTGAATCATTAGGAAACCCAAAACTAGATGTGCCTGATTTTGAAAAAATTGCAGAAATAGCACACAAACACAACATACCATTAATTGTAGATAATACATCTGCAGTAGGACTAGTAAGACCATTAGAACACGGAGCAGACATAGTCGTAGGATCAGCAACAAAATTCGTTGGAGGGCATGGAATATCTGTAGGAGGATTCATAGTAGACAGTGGAAAATTCAACTGGGCTGAAGGAAACTTCCCACAAATCAACGAACCAGATGACTCATATCATGGATTAGTATTCGGAGACTTAGGAGAATTAGCATACATTGTAAGAATAAGAGCAAGATTATTAAGAGACTTAGGAGCAACATTAGCACCAGTAAATGCATTCACATTCATCCAAGGTTTAGAAACATTAACCTTACGTATTAAAAAACATTCAGAAAATGCACTCGAAGTAGCAAAATTCTTAGAATCTCATCCAAAAGTAAATTGGGTAAACTATCCTGGACTTGAATCACACCAAACACACGATTTAGCAACAAAATACCTTGATGGAGGTTACGGTGCAATACTTGGATTCGGTATAGAAGGAGGAGCAGAAGCAGGTAAAAAATTCGTTAATAACTTAGAATTAGCATCACTTCTTGCAAACATTGGAGATGCAAAAACATTAGCAATACATCCTGCAAGTACAACACACTCTCAATTAACTGAAGAAGAACAATTATCAACTGGTGTAACACCAGACTTTATACGTTTATCTATTGGTATTGAAGATGCTGAAGATATTATTGCAGATATTGAACAAGCTTTAGATAAAATATAATTCTACTTTTTTTCACCTTTTTTCTTCTGCCATTATCTTTTTTTTCATTTTTCACCTTTTTTTCACCTTTTTTTCATCTTTTTTTACAATTTTTTGTTTTACCTAAAACTTTAAATATGGAAAATATATAAAATATAACTATTGTTATAAAAAATATTTTATCCTAATAAAATAATATTTACACAAAAAAAGATAGATGGAGGAAAATAAAAATATGATATACATGGATAACTCTGCAACAACAAAAGTAGACCCTGAAGTATTCGAAGAAATGAAACCACTACTACAAAACGAATACGGAAACGCATCCACATTATACTCACTCGGAAGAGAATCCAAAAAAGTATTAAAATTAGCAAGAGAAAGAGTGGCAAAACTATTAAATGCACAACCTGAAGAAATAAAATTCACAAGTGGAGGAACAGAATCCGACAACTGGGCACTAAAAGGCATAGCATTCAAAAAAAGAAACGAAGGAAAACACATAATAACCTCAAATATAGAACACCCTGCAATAAAAAATACATGTGCATGGCTAGAAAAACAAGATTATGAAATAACATACATCCCAGTAAAAGAAAACGGAATAGTAGATGCTAAAGATGTTGAAGATGCAATAAGAGATGATACAATACTAATATCAATAATGCATGCAAACAACGAAATAGGAACAATACAACCAATAGAAGAAATAGGAAAAATAGCAAAAAAACACAAAATAACATTCCATGTAGATGCAGTACAAAGTGTAGGAAAAATACCAGTAGATGTAGAAAAAGCAAACATAGATTTATTAAGTTTAAGCGGACACAAAATAAACGGACCAAAAGGAGTAGGCGCACTATACTGCAGAAAAGGAGTACGTCCAGAACCACTCATACATGGCGGAGGACAAGAAGGAAACCAAAGATCAGGAACAGAAAACATGCCAGGAATAGCTGGACTGGGAAAAGCCTGTGAAATAGCATATCAAAACCTAGAATCTGAAGGTAAAAGACTAAAAGAAATAAGGGATAAAATAATAGATGGAGTATTAAACACAATACCAGAATCACACTTAAATGGAGATAGAGAAAAAAGACTTCCAGGAAGTATAAACTTCAGATTCGATGCAATAGAAGGAGAATCATTAATACTAATGTTAGATGCAAAAGGAATACAAGCATCAACAGGTTCAGCATGTTCATCTCAAAGTTTAGAACCATCATATGTATTAACAAGTCTAAATTTAGAAAAAGCAAGAGTACATGGGTCACTAAGATTAACATTAAGCAAATTTAATACAATAGACGAAGCAGATACAGTGATAGAAGAAATATCAAATGTAGTAAAAACATTAAGAACAATGTCTCCATTATGGGACGATGAAAAACAAAAAAGTGACTACACAATTACCGGTGATGAAGCATTCGAACACCATCACTAAAAAAAATTTAAATATTATAATTATAAAAAATTAAAAAATTAATAAGAATAAATTGGGTGAAAAAAATGGGATATA
>CAZJLS010000001.1:12799-63782 GCA_964547125.1 uncultured Methanobacteriaceae archaeon
TGGATCATTTTGCAAATCCAAGAAACACTGGAGTTATAGAAAATCCTAGTGGTGAAGGAACAGTAGGAAATCCAACATGTGGAGATTTAATGACAATATACATTGATGTAGATGAAAATGAAGTCATAAAAGATATTAAATTTAAAACATTTGGATGTGGTTCAGCAATAGCAACAAGTAGTATGATAACAGAAATGGCAATGGGAAAAACTATTGATGAAGCATTAGAAATAACACGTGATGATGTTGCAGATGAATTAGACGGACTTCCTCCAGTTAAAATGCATTGTTCAAACTTAGCTGCAGATGCATTGGCAGCAGCAATTAAAAATTACCGCGAAAAACAAGCGGAATAAATTATATTTTAAGTTTTTTTTAAAAACTCTTTTTTTACATTTTTTACCTTCCAAATATACATTCTAATTTTTAAAAAAAATAATTTCTATCCAAACCATTATTTTAACAAAGTATCATCAAATAAAATACAAACTAAATTGATATACTGTTAAAATTATTCAAGGAAAAATTAAAAATAAGTATAATAAAAATTATCATAAAAACGAATATTTTCATAGATTATAAGAAAAAAAATGCCTAAAAATTATGATATTAGGTATCTAATACAAAAATTCATAACAAAAATATTAAATAATATTCATATTAAACATATCAATATCAAAGTTTTAAAAATAAGCTTTGATTTTAGTTTACGGGAGATTAAAAGATGAAAAACTACTTTGATATAAAAGATAAAGTCGCTTTAGTTACTGGAGCATCTTCAGGACTTGGATGGCAAATAGCACAAGCATATGCTAGTCAAGGAGCAAAATTAGCATTATTTGCAAGAAGAGAAGAAAGACTCCAAGAAAACGTTAAAGAACTTGAAGACAAATATAATGTAGAAGTAATTTATGCTGTAACAGATGTCGGAGATCCAGAAAACATCAAAGAATCTGTTAAAAAAGTAGTGGATCATTTTGGAAGAATCGATATCCTAGTTAACGCTGCAGGAATGGGTAACAATAAACCTGTAACAGAACAAAGCAGTGAAGAATGGGATAGACACATCAAAATTGATTTAAGTGGTGTATATTATATGTGTGCAGAAGTGGGTGAAGTAATGATTAAACAAGAATATGGTAAAATCATTAACATTGGTTCAATCCACTCTAGAGTAATATTCCCTGGCGGAGGAATATCAGCATACTCATCTGCAAAAGGAGGAGTTATGAACTTAACTAAAAACCTTGCAGTAGAATGGGCACAATATAATATAACAGTTAATGCAATAGGTCCTGCTGTATTCGATACAGAACTAACAAATGACACTATCGAAATGGAAGGATTTATGGATTTAATTAAAGCATACTGTCCAATGGGAAGACTTGGAGAACCAGGAGAACTCGACGGACTTGCAATATACCTAGCATCAGATGCATCCAGTTACTGTACTGGTCAATTAATCTGTGTAGATGGTGGTTGGACAGCTATTTAAATATTTAAAAAAGGATATTAACACCTTTCTGTGCAACATACTTTATTGTTGCACAGTTTATTCCTATTATTTTTTATGTATGCATTTTTTTAACTTGTTTTATAAATTCACCTAATACTTCATCACTTAAACCTTCAACATATTTTAGACTTCCAGCACATTCATGTCCTCCACCGTCTAATCCTGATTGGGGTACTTTTTTGGCAATTATTGGTATAATATCATTCACACTAAAACCATACTTTTCGTTTACTGTATCAGTTGCACGTATAACTCCAAAATCAGGTCCATGAGATAAGGTTAATATTGGTTTATCTTCACCTAATTTTTGCACTATATAATCATGAACAAACCCACAAGTTTTTCCAGGTGCAGGGAATGTGAATTTATGAGCATATTTTTCAACATCTAAAATGTTAAAGTATATTCCGTTTTCCAATTGTTCACTTTTTACATTAGGAATTGCTGCTTTTAATTGTGTATCTACTCGTTTTTGATATTCTGTGTATAGTGCATCAATCATTTTATCATGTTTGTCTAGATTGTCTACTCCAATTATTGTATCCATTATTCCTCGACCATTCATAAATCTAAGATAATATGATTCAAAATCTATACATTCTGCAATTTGTTTTAATCTTGGTTGACTGTATCCTTTTGTTTCAGCTAATTTTACATATTGGTCTACTTCAGGTCCTTCTGCATGGTCACCAGTTACTGCAATTCCAGGTAGGTGTTTGATAAGGTCTGTATTTTCTGGATTTATTATATGTGCAACTTCTGTTGCTAATGCTCCTGCTGTTATTTGTGAGTCTCCACCTACCAAGTATGGGTTTACATGTGTGTCTACATATTCATCAACAGTTACTTTCCCATCTATTACTTCTCCTGGAGAATGATGATCTATGACAACTATTTCTATATCATAAATTTTTGCTTGCATTAATGCTACAAGATCTTCTTCTGTTGATCCATTATCTAATAAGACAATTATTGGTAGTTTTTGGCCATGTCTATCCAAATCTTCTAGTGCGAAACTTAAATCTTTTACAACATCTTCTAATTCATAGAATGGTGCTTTACTTGGTGAACGTTTGAAATAATGGTATTCTGCATCACTATCAGGATTTACTTCTTTTAATAATGGAACTATTGCTTTTTCCATTGCCACTCCAGAACATATCCCATCAGCATCGTTGTGATGTCTTAGAAGAACTGTTCTACCATCTAACATTGCTCTTCTTATTCTTTTAGCAGCTTCCATCATTTTTGGTTTTAATTTTTCAAGTATTGGACTTTCAATTAGGAAATCCACTTCTTCTGGTGTTGCACGTTCATCTAATGCATCATCTATTAGTTTTTCTAGTTTTTCACTTTTTTCAGGGCTTAATTTTTCAATAGATTGTGATTCTATTTGTATTTCCCCACTGTGAGTGTTAACTTCCCCATTTATTTCTACAATGTCATCTATTTCTATTTCTGGATATGCTCTCACACCTGCTTCATCAAATGCTGCTACCCATGTTATTCCAGTTTCATCAGTCACAGTAAAAATTGTAGGACCACTTGTTTGTTGAATTTGAATAACTTGTGCATTTAAGTGCACAACACTGTTTAAATCATCTTCAGTTAAGTCACCAATTTTTGTACGAGGTAATTCTTTTTTAAGTTTTCTTGTTTCATAATTTTTAGGATAAGCTGGTGCCATATCAACTTCTTTTTTATGTTTTTTAATATCAATAATACGGACGAGAATGCTATCTCCTACTTTATGTGAAGGTCTTTCCATACGCATTAGACCCCATACTTGATTGTTTAGACTTACAAAAACACCATATTTTTCAACACGGGTGATTCTACCTTTATATATTTCACCTAATTCTAAATCACTCATTTCACATAATGAATCAAGTGTCCAAACAATATTTTTGGCTTGTTTTTTCTTTTCTTTTTTTATTTTCTCTTGTTTCTTTTTATCAACACATTCTTTACATTCATCAAATTTTTCATTTATACGTTTACCGCATGTTTTACACACATTAATACTTCCAGTACCTTTACAATTGTCACAATCTTCATAAACATTTATTGTTCCTTTTCCATTACATTTTTTACATGGTACTTCTTCTGTTGCTTCTAAATCGAAATGTGCTCTCGCATTTTTATTAACACCTTTAAAGTGTCCTCCAAGATTATGTGTTTCTGCATAACCTGTACCGTCACATTCCGGGCATGTTTTAATATCTACTGATATTTGTCCTTTACCTTTACATTTACTGCATGTTTTTTTCATAGTTATCAATATCCTTTAGTATATACTTTTGAAAAAAGATAATCGTAATTTATAGTTTAATTCTAAAAATAAATAATATTTAGTTTTTTTATGGAAATTTCTACTTTTTTAATTTTTTTTATATTATATTCTTTCCATTATCTTAATAATTCTAACATTAATTAATTATGTTTTTTATATGTAAAATATTTTTTTAATATTCAAAATATGGTTTGTCTCTAAAACTTTGTGTGAAATTAACAATTTTTCTCTATTTTATGTGTTATGGTGGTTTTCTCTCTTCCATTTGAGCCTGCAAATAATAATTTCTGGAAGTTTAGTCTTCTTTTGCATAGACTCTCCTTCCGTTAGGATATTCTAAATATGGTTGATTAGTTTCATCATTATAATATGTGATAGGAAGTCCTTTAATTTTACATATTAGTTTATCTATTTCAATTGAAGCTTTAAATCTTTCAGTAAGTTCTTCATCAGAAATCACATGTAAAGTCTAATTCATTTTCTTCTGACAATATTATCGCTCCAATTTATATGATTAATCAGTTTTTTTTATGCTTTATTTAATATTATATTGATTTTCCATCTTTAAATAAATATTGTTATTGGAATAATTTTATTAAAATATCAATAAATAGTTAAATGAGGATTTCTATGGAATATGTGCTAACTATTTGATGATGAAATAGAACAAAGGATGAATATTTTAATATTTTGGATTTCTTCTTTTTAGATTTTATTAGTTTCTTTTTTTGTAAAATTATTGTTGTTTTGTAGAATATTTCATACTTAATTAAAAAAATCTGATAATTTTATATAATTCAGAATATAATATATTTATATTAATAAAATATAAGGTTGTGATTTTTTTTATGAGTATGGCTAATAGTAAATTATATGGAAATGATGAGTTACATTTACCTAAAATTATTAAAAAGGAATTTAAAAACTTTAAAATTGATAAAAATACCATTTTTGAGTGGGATATAAGAGATAATGAGATTATATTAACTCCTAGACAAAAAGTAACTTTTGATGATGTCTTTGGAATGATTGATGATGATGGTGAAGATTGGAATGTAGATGAGTTGGTTTATAATGACTAAATTATTTTTTGATACTTCATTTATTATCCCAATATTCAAAAGAAACGACTCTAACAGACAGATTGTTGAAAATAACAAAAATATATTATTTGAAAACGAATGTTATATTAGCAATGGAATAATACAAGAAATTACAACAGTTATAATGATGAAAACCAAAAATATTGAATTAACTAAAAAAGCCTATTATTTCTTGAATGATAATTTTACTGTGATTAACGAATTTGAAATTGAAAAATTTAATGACAGAGTGTTTTCAATATTTAACAAATATAATAAAGATACTTATAAAGCTAGTTTTATTGATTGTTCAAGTGTTATTATTGCAAATAATTTTGATTTGGATTATGTTGTGTCATTAGATAAATTTTTCAATAGATTTGAGGAAATCAGTCTTTTAGATTTAGAATAATCTTTTTTTATCTAAATTAATTATTCCTTTTAATATTTATGTTCGTAATTTTATCTTTTGCTTCTTTTATAAACATGATATAAGGATAATATTTTTTTTGAATAAATGAACAGTAACTTGTATAAATTACAAAAATGAAAAGGTTTTTGGAGGTATGAATATAACGTCATCTTCTCTTTTAATAGAACCTTTTGAATTTGCAACTACAATTCCATATTCTGAACCTAATCTATTAATCGCATTTTTTATTTGTCCTTTTTTCTTTTCTCCTCTTCCAACTTCAATAGGAATTGGATTTTCAAAAACATCTTGCACTACAAAATCAACATTTTTATTTTTATTCGAATCATATTAAATAGAAAATGAATTTATTTGATTATTAGATAGATTAAATAAACTAGATGCAACTAGATTTTCTATTAATAAACCTTCATATTCATCTGAATTTTTCATTGTATTACCAATAGTTAAAGATAATGCATGTCTTATGCTACTTGAAGCAAAATAATACTTCCAAGCTTTTTTTTATTCTTTTTGAAGAACCACCAAATGGTTCACAATGAAAAATTAATTGTGTTTTTTCTAAAAGATCTAAAATGTAAACTTATGAAATTTCTTTATTTTTTATCTAAAGACATATATAAATTTTTTTTTAATATGTTTTTTGTTGTAGAAAATGTGGGTTTTTGTGGTGTTTTTTTCTAAATAAAAATCTAATTTCAACTTATTGTTGGTTTGTGGTTTTAAAAGTAGTTTTAAGAAAAAAAGAGAAAAAAATATTAAACTTTTTAAAGTTTAATTTAAAGAAAAAAATTAAGATTTGGTTTTTTTTTATGAGTTCCAGAATCCATGTACGGTACAGTATTCATTTGCTTTACAGTCTGCAACATCTGCACAAACATCAAATACTGCTTTTGGTTCATCACCTGGTTTTAAGGATGCAACATATATTTTATCATTAACAATTAATTCAATAAATGCGATGTAATGGTCGTCATCCATTGGGTGGGTTACTTCTCCAACTTCAACAACTATTTTGTCATCTTCTTTTTTAATAATTGGTATGTGTTTTACTCCACCTTCTTCTAATTGTCGTGGTTCTAGTAATTCCATTGCTTCTCCACAACAAACTAATTCTCCGCCGCCAACATTGGTTACAATAACAACGTTTCCACAAATATTACATTTGTATACTTCATATTTTTCTGATACTGCCATATTTGACAACTCCTCATAGTTTTTTAAAAAATTAACAAGTATTTTTCGTTAATTTTTTCATATACTATATAATTATCATATATATAAATTTTTTTATTAATATTTTATCATATTATATATTAAAATACAATTAAAACTAGATATAATATTTAATATTAAAAAATATTTTTTTTGGGTAGGTAATATATTTGAGTCTTATTATTACATATGTTGGTAAAAAAGGTTCTGTAATGGCCAGTGATAAAAGAAGGATATTGTTTACTGGAAATACAGAAAACCGTGAGAAATTAGAAGAAGATTTATATAGTGGGCAAATTCGCACAGATAAAGAATTGCAAAAAAGAGCTAAAGAATTTAATGTGTCCATAAAAATATCAGATGATACTATAAAGATAAAAAATGTTGAAGATGCTATAATGGGGGAGGTAACTACAAGGGGTATGGTTGTTAAACGTAGAAGAATTTATGGTGTTAAAAACGGATACCAAATATTGGAATTGGTAGGTTCTGAAAGAATATCCTCAGAAACTGGAAATGGGGGAATAGTAGTTTTTGGAAATGCTTTTGCAAAAAGAATGGCAAATCAATTAATACAAAAGTATTGGAAACCTTCATTTAGTTTAAAATATATGGGGGATATATTTGTAAAAGTTATTAAAAAAGTAGCTGCTCAAACACCTACTGTTGGAGATAATTGTGATGTTGTTTTAACTCAAAAAAATTTCACAGAAAAGGATGCGCAAAATTACTTGGAGGGTTTAGTTAAAAGAGAAATTAAAGTAATAGAGAAAATAAGGGATCAATTAGCATCTGAGAGAATGAATCAGGTAAGAGAAATACAATTGGCCCAAAAAATAATTGATGAAGGTGAAGTAGGTTTTATAACAAATATCACAGATAATAGAGTTGAAGTTAAGCTTGCAAATAATGTTCAGGCATTTGATTATAATTGGAAAGAGGTGGCAAAACCTGGAAATAAAATAATTATGCTTTGTAATTCTCCTAATGAAATTAAAAATGGGGATAAAATAGTTATTGCTTCAGAAACATTATGTGCAGAAAGAACAGAAACAGAATTAACTTGTGATGTAATATTATGCAATCTATGAGAAAAATTTTAATAGGATTGATAAAAAGATTATGAGAATAACATTTTTAGGTTCTGGTGGCGGAAGATTCGCAACAATCAGTCAGAAAAGAATGACTGGGGGATTTAGGATAGATAATTATGGTGGATGTAATTATCATGTTGATCCAGGTCCAGGTGCATTAATACGTTCATATCAGTTTGGATTCAATCCTACAAAACTTGATGGGATATTTGTTTCTCATACTCACACAGATCATTATAATGATGCGGAAATACTTATAGAGGCAATGACTCGAGGTATGACTCGAGAAAATGGTTATATATTTGGTAGTGAAAGTGTTTGTAAAGGTTATAAACAGTGGGGTCCTGCAATAAGCAATTATCATAAATCTAATTCAAAAGTTTTAACATTAAAACCAGGTAAAGTGCATAAAACAGATAAACTTCTTATAAGGGGGTCAAAAACAATACATGGTGATCCTAAAGGTGTAGGATTCCAAATGAGGGCAGATAAAATTAATGTATCTTATACATCTGATACTGAATACTTTAAAAATTTGCATTTATATCATAAAAATGCAGATATTCTTATTGCTAGTGTGTTGCGTCCAGGAAAAGACACTATAAGGGGACATATGTGTTCAGCAGACTTTGTGAAATTATTGGATGAAGTTAAACCTAAATTAGCATTTATAACTCATTTTGGATTTAAAATGATAGATAAAAATCCAATAAAAGAAGCACAATGGATAAGTAGAGAAACAGGTGTTAAGACAATAGCTGCAATAGATGGTTTATCTGTAATAATTAATGGAAAAAATATAAGAGATTCTAGATACAGTATTTTGAAAACAAAAAAACATTATAATGAGATTTACACATCTGAGGTAGAAGATAAAAATTCTTATCTGGGTTTAACAAAATAAAAAATTACTCTCTTATTTTAATTTTAAATTAGATGGATGGATAAATCCACTTCTAATCATATTATCTGCTAAAACAATGCTAGTGGCAGCTTCACTAACACTAGTTACACGTGGACAAATACATGGGTCGTGGCGGCCATGAATATTTAATTCACATTCAGTATTTTCTTTTAAATTAACACTATTTTGAGTTTTACTAATACTTGGAGTAGGTTTAATAGCAATACGTGAAACAATAGGCATTCCACTACTAATACCTCCTAAAATACCTCCACAATTATTAGAACTAGTTATAACTTTCTCATTTTCTATTCTGAACTCATCATTATTCTGTGAACCATTAAGATTAGCCACTTTAAAACCTAAACCAATTTCAACACCTTTAACACTATTAATTTCCATTAACGCTTTGGCTAATTCTCCATCTAAACGTCCATAAATAGGCTCACCTAATCCAACAGGAACATTAACAGCAATAGTTTCAACAACACCACCAATACTATCACCATTTTTTTTACATTCTAAAATTAGGTCTTCCATATCTTTAGCAGCATTTAAATCTGCACAGCGAATAGGATTCTTATTGATATTGGAACAAATTTCATCAAAATTAACAGATTTAGCTTTAATATCTCCAACTTGAACAACATGTGAAATAACTTTAATATTTGAGGTTTCTAATAATTTTTTACTTATTGCTCCACCAATAACATGTCCAATAGTAGCACGAGCACTGCCGCGGCCACCACCATTATAATCATAATTACCATACTTACTAAACCAACCATAATCGCCATGGCCTGGACGGGGGGTGAATTCTAAATTACTATAATCCTTAGAATGTTGGTTCTTATTAAAAACAACACACATTATTGGAGTACCATCAGTATAACCATTAAAAATACCAGATAAAATTTCAACCTTGTCAGCTTCTTTTCGACTAGTTGTAACTTTACTAGTTCCCGGTCGTCTTTTATTCAATTCAATTTGAATATCTTCTTCACTTAACTTAAGATTAGCAGGACAACCATCAATAACTGCACCTAATGCTTTACCATGTGATGAACCAAAACTTGTAACTTGAAAAATTTTACCAGTAGTGTTTGACATTTTAATAAAAACTCTCCAAAAAAAATAATATAAATTAATTTTTTTTATAATTATTTAATATTTATGAAAAATTAAACATATAAAATAATATTATAAAAATATATTAAATTAAGTACAAATTTAAAGGAGTATTAGAATTATGGATTTCCCAACTACAAGAATGAGAAGACTTAGAAAAAACCAAAACATCCGTGATATTCTAAGTGAAACCAAATTAATGAAAGAAGACTTGATTTATCCAATATTTGTTAAAGATGGCTTGAAAGATGGTGAAAAAGAAGAAATATCAACAATGCCTGATGAATACCGTTACAGTGTTAATGATGCAGTTGAATTTGCTAAAAAATTAGAAGAGGATGGATTAAAATCAATTATTGTCTTCGGAATACCTTTGGATGAAGAAAAAGATAGTGTTGGAACACCTGCATTTAAACAAAATGGTATTGTTCAAAGAACAATAAAAAAATTAAAAGAAGAAACAAACTTAATTGTTATTGGTGATGTTTGTTTATGCCAATACACTTCACATGGACACTGTGGTTTATTAAAAGAATCAAATGATAGCTTTGAAGTGTTAAATGATGATACTTTAGAATATCTCTCTAAAGTTGCAGTTTCACAAGCACGTGCAGGTGCAGATATTGTAGCACCTTCTGATATGATGGATGGTAGAGTAAGTGCAATAAGAGAAGCTCTAGATAATGAAGGCTTTGAAGATGTTATCATAATGTCTTATTCTGCAAAATATGCATCAACATATTATGCTCCATTCCGTGAAGCAGCTTGCAGTGCACCAGGCAAAGGAAACCGTAAAGCTTATCAAATGGACCCAGCTAATTCAAAAGAAGCATTACGTGAAGTAGAATTAGATATAATTGAAGGCGCAGATATTGTTATGGTTAAACCAGCATTACCATGTTTAGATATTATAAAATCTGTTAAAGATAATTTTAACATGCCAATTGCAACATACAGTGTTAGCGGAGAATACTCAATGATTAAAAATGCAATTACAAATGATATTCTTCCTGAAGAAACAATAATCGAAACAATGCTATCAATTAAAAGAGCAGGTGCAGATTTAATAATAACAAACTTCGCACCAGATTTATTAAAAAAATTGTAAGAATGATAAAATGTTAGATTCTAAATTAATAAGTAAAATATCTTCAATATCCTCAGTTTTAGAAGTAAGTGGTTATCCAAAACCTGGAAATGTTCATCGTACAAACGATTTTCCAGATATGGTCTTTGAAGACTTTTTAATAAGTGGTGTTGTAACAGGTGATATAATAGAAAATGCAACAAGACATATAAAAAAACATGGAGTTGAAAACTCCCAAGTGGGGAAATACATTCTTGATGCAGTACGTGAAACAGATAAATGGATTAAAAACAACACTAACTTAGGAATAATGATGCTTGAAGTTCCAATGGCACAAGCAACAATAATAAGTGAAAATTTCAATCAAATACAAGAAAATGTTGGATTAATATTAGAAAATTCAACAGTTGAAGATGCAATAAATTTATATGATGCAATAAATATTGCAGATGCAGGTGGAATGGGAGATCAAGACGAATACGATGTTCAAAGCAAGAATGCTAAAAACGAATTAAGACAAAACAATCAAACAATGTTTGATGTTCTTGAAATATCCTCAAAATGGGATCAACTAGCATATGAACTAACAAACAAAATGCCAACACTATTTAACACAGGTTTTAAAACATTCCAAACATTAAAAAACGAATCAACAATTAATGATGCAACCACCACAACATTCCTAACTTTATTATCACAAGTACCAGACACACTCATAAGCCGCAAATATGGTATGGATTGCGCAAAAAACATAAGTAACAAAGCAAAAAACATATTGGAAAACAAAAATAATGAAAACTTTAAAAAACAATTAATAGAATTTGATAAATACTTATTTGAAAACAAATTCAATCCAGGAACAACAGCAGATTTAACTGCTTCAAGTATAATGTTAAGTTTTTTAAATGAAGCAGAACAAAAATAATAAAGATGTAAAAAAAAATTCAATATTTTTCGTG
Organism: uncultured Methanobacteriaceae archaeon; assembly: GCA_964547125.1. Classification (GTDB taxonomy): domain Archaea; phylum Methanobacteriota; class Methanobacteria; order Methanobacteriales; family Methanobacteriaceae; genus Methanobrevibacter_A. Next base: position 24,511 of record CAZJLS010000001.1, read on the forward strand.
TGGTTGTTAATAGTGACAGAATCAGATAAAAATAATAAAAACAATAAAAATAATGATAAAAACACTCCAAACGATGATTTACTCTCAGTAATCGGAGAAGCAGGAGAATTTGCAGGTAAAAACATTAAAGGAATATTAAAAAATTTAGATGGCAGTTTACAATTTTCAAAAGGAGCAGAAACACTTTCAAACAAATTACTCGCTCCAATTTTAAACAAAATTATACCTGAATTACATATCTATGAAAAAAAATTATTAAAAGAACTTGAAAAGGATGAAAACATAAGTCCTGAAGAAATTGCAAAAAACACAGGTATGGATATTAAATCAGTAATGAGTGCAGCAGGTTCACTTGCAAGTAAAAACATTATCTTAATGATAAAAGATGTTGATGAAAGTGCAAAACTAACAGAAACAGGAGAATCAATTGCAGAAAACGGTTTACCTGAAAGAAAAATATTAAACGCACTAAGTACTGAAGAAGAAATACATATGAAAGACCTTAAAGAAAAAACAGGTCTTGAAAAATTCGAAGTAAACATTGCATTAGGATGGTTAAGACGTAAAGACTGGGCAAAAATAGATAAAGGCGCTCTAAAATTAACTCCTAATGGAAAAGAATTCGAAAACAAATTAGGTGCAGATGAAGAACTATTAAAAAGATTACTTGATGAAAAAATCATCAATATAAATGATTTATCTGATGCTGAAAAACAAGCACTTAAAGATTTAAAAGACCGTAAAACATTAATCGAAGAAATAAAACACACAGAACACAGATTCGAATTAACTAATATTGGTAAAATAATACTTGAGAAAGGATTCACAATATCTGAACAAGCAACACAACTTACACACGAACAATTAGAATCCGGAGATTGGGAATCATTATCATATCGTCCATACGACATTAATGCAGAAGCACCAATAATATTCCCTGGAAAACAACATCCTCTTAGAAAAATAATGGAAGAAATAAGAGAAATATTCTTAAATATGGGATTCACAGAAGCAAATGGAGACATATTAAACAGTGCATTCTGGAATTTTGATTCATTATTCCAACCACAAGACCATGCAGCAAGAGAAATGCAAGATACGTTTTATGTTAAAAATCCACAATTTGTAGGATTGCCAGATAAAGAATTAGTAGATAAAGTTGCAATAACTCATGAAAATGGTGGACACACAGACAGTGAAGGATGGAATTATAAATGGGATGTTGAAGTTGCAAAACAAGCAGTACTAAGAACACACACTACAGGAATAAGTACTAAATATCTTAAAGAAAACCAACAACCAATGAAAATGTTCAGTGTTGGAAGAGTATTCCGTAGAGAAACAATAAGCTATAAACACTTACCAGAATTCCATCAAGTAGAAGGAATAATCGCAGGAGAAAACATAAACTTCCAAAACTTACTTGGAGTATTAAAAGAATTTTATAAAAAATTAGGTTTTGATAAAGTAAGATTCAGACCTGCATACTTCCCATACACATACTTAAGTATAGAAACAGAAGTATTCTTCGAAGAAAAAGATTCATGGATTGAACTTGGAGGGTCAGGAATGTTCCGTCCAGAAGTACTAGAACCATTAGGTATTGATGTTCCAGTATTGGCATTTGGATTAGGAATAGAAAGACTTGCAATGTTAAGATATGATCTTGAAGACATAAGAATGTTATATAAAAGTGATATTCAATGGTTAAGAAATTTACCGTTGGATAAAGGAATCAAATTAGAATAATTATGGAGTAAATAATCATGATAGAATTATTATCATGGAATGTTAATGGAATAAGAGCAATACATCGTAAAGGTTTTATTGAATGGTTATCTGGTTATAAACCGGATATAATTTCAATACAGGAAACTAAAGCACATGTGGAGCAGTTACCGAAAAAATTAATAAACATACCTGAGTATACAAGTTATTTTAGTGAAGCAGAACGTAAAGGTTACAGTGGTGTAGCAACATATACAAATATTAAACCTGCAAATGTTTCTAAAGGTTTTGGAATAGAAAAATTTGATAATGAAGGAAGAATACTCCAATTAGATTATGAAAAATTCACATTATTAAACATATATTATCCTAATGGAGGTTCAGGTGAAGAGAGATTAAAATATAAAATGGATTTTTATGATGCATTTTTAGATTATGTTAATAATTTAAGAGATAATGGTGTTAATCTTGTTATTTGTGGAGATGTTAATACTGCACATAAACCAATAGATCTTGCAAGACCGGAAGCTAATGAAGATGTATCTGGTTTTTTACCAGAAGAACGTGCTTGGGTTTCAAAATTTTTAGATAATGGGTATGTTGATACTTTCCGTGAGTTTAATAAAGAGGGGGATAATTATACTTGGTGGAGTTATCGTACACGTGCAAGAGATAGGAATGTGGGTTGGAGACTTGATTATTTCTTTGTTAATAAAGAATTTATGGATAATGTTGTTGATTCTTATATTTTAAGTGATGTGATGGGTTCAGATCACTGTCCTATTGGTTTAAAATTGGATTTATAATATTTTATCCAATTCACTAATATTTTTTATTACTTTAATATTTAGATTTTTAATTTTTTCTTCTTCTTCAGGAGTTATATGTGAGTTAACTAATACAGCTTTCATTCCAGAGTTAACTGCTCCAATAATATCTATATCTAGTTTATTTCCAACCATTATGCTTTTTTCTGCTTTGCAGTTTAGTTGTTTCATTGCTTCTTGGAATATTCCTATGTTTGGTTTTTCTATTCCAATTTCTTGTGAGGTTATAACTGAATCAAAGAAGCTGTGTATTCTGAGTCTTATTAGTTTCTCCCATTGTTTTATAGTTATTCCGTTACTTATTGCTCCTAATCTGTATCCTTTTTCTCTTAGGTATAATAGTATGTCTGTTGTTCTTGGAAATGGTCTGAGTAATGCAAATTTTACATTGTGGTATGTTGTCATTCCTAGTGCTATTAAAAATGGATCTTCTTTTCCTAGAACTTCTTTTGTTAGTACATTAAAGTGTTTGTTGTAATTACTTCCTTTTTTACTTATTATTTTTTTAAGTAATTCATATGCTTCGTCCCTTTCTAAGGGTAATCCATTTTCAACCATGGCTTCTATTGCAGCTTGTCTTGCAGTTTCTGCAAAATGGGAGGTGTCAAGTAATGTGTCATCAATATCAAAAAACACTGCTTTTTCTGTCATTATTAAAACCTGTTACATGTTTATTTTAAAAGAATTCATCTAAACTAACTTGTCTTTCATTATTAGCATATTCCACTAAACGTTCTTCAGTGTAACCTAAAGATTCCATTATGCGTGAAACAGCAGGTAATATTTGGTTATTTATATAATAGTTAGCATCATACTCTACACCTTCACTATATTCGTAGGGTATTGCTCTGTGGCTAATAGGTCCTTTACCTTTTTTTATAATGTATCTTACGATGGTACCGCTTCTAACATCTAGGCCGTGTTCTTGTAGTATTCGTGCGGCCATTACATGTGGTCCAATTTGTTTATAACTTGAAAGGTTTTTAGTAATTTGTGTATGTATGACTAATTCATCTATTTTTATATTTCCTGATTTAACTCTTTTTAAGCTTTCTTTTATAATGTCAAGTGATTTGTCAACATTCCCTTCACTTAATATGGAATGTAAAACATCTTCTTGGGTTTTTTTAGCAATATTCGCCCAGTCTCGTCTAACTAATTCTAATCCTTTTGCAATAATTTTACCATCTTCAATTACTGCATATCTTTTTTTAGTTAAGAAAAATCCTCTGCGATAAAACCCTTCGTATTCTAGTTCCATACTTTCAGGAAGTGAGTCATTAAAATTTTTTAGAAATTCTTGGGCTTTATTTTTGATTTCTTCTTCAATTTCGTTTTGTTTTACACTTTCCATTTGTTAACCTGGAAATATTTTTGTTAAGATACTATTTTTTATAATAATAAGTTTTATTATATATTATATTAAATATATAAATTTAGTATTTATTTTTGGAATGTTTTTTGTTTTTAATAGTGAAGTTTAGATTTTAGAATAAAAGATAATGTTTATATATAATATTAAATTAATATTATTATATCATAAAAAAATTAGTTTTATAGTTTTTTCTTAAAACTTTTAATTTTTAAAGATACAAAAACTTATTCTTTATTTATTAATAAAATAATTTTTCATTCATAATAATTAAAATAAAGATTTCTTAACAAAAATAACAAATTTTGGTGGTAAATTAATATGGCAATAAGTCAAGGAAAATCAACCAGAGGATTATCTGGTAAAAGAAACATATCAATGCGTGGTAAAAGAAAATACGAATTAGGAAGAGACCCAGCAGAAACAAAAATTGGGGAAAGAAGATTAAGAAAAATAAGAACACGTGGTGGAAACTACAAAAACAGATTAGCTGTAGGAAACATAATAAACTTAATCGATCCTGATACAAACACTGCAAAAAATGCTGAAATATTCAACGTAGTTGAAAACAAAGCAAACCCAAACTATGTAAGACGTAACATTATAACAAAAGGAGCAATCGTCGAAACTAGTGAAGGTAATGCAAAAGTAACAAGCCGTCCAGGACAAGACGGTGTTATTAATGGTGTTTTAATAAAAGAATAATTAAAAATTCTTTTAACATAAAACATATAACTACTCTTTTTTTATATTATTTTAATAAATAAACAATTCCTAAAACATATCTACTATTTTTTTTATCTAGGAAATTAATTTCAGATAATAATTTTTAATACTAATAAAATATAATATTAAATTATTATAATTCATTTTGATATAAATAAAAATTAGATTATTTTTTATTCATTGGAGGATTCACTAAAAAATGAAAATAGGAATGAACCATGGTGCTGGCGGAGAAGTAATGGAAACACTCATCAAGCAAACAATACTTGGAAATGTAGACAAAAAAACAGTTAATAATGGTATAGGTTTAGACTCTTTAGATGATGGAGCAACAATACCAATTGGTGATAAACATATTGTAGTAACAACTGATGGGCACACAGTAAAACCATTATTTTTCCCTGGTGGAGATATTGGAAGAATATCTGCTGCAGGAACAATAAATGATGTTTCAATGATGGGAGCAAAACCATTAGCAATAACAAATTCAATGGTGATACAAGAAGGATTCCCAATAGAATCTTTAGACAAAATAATGAAATCTATGAATGATTGTTGTAAGGAAACAGATACTGCAATCATTGCCGGAGATACAAAAGTAATGGAATCTGATAAATTAGATGGTATTGTAATATCAACTACTGGGATAGGCATAACAGATAAACCAATAAGAGACTCCACAATGGAAAAAGGAGATAAAATAATAGTAACTGGTACTGTGGGGGATCATGGATTAACATTAATGAGTGTTAGAGAAGGAATAGAATTTCAATCAGATACCTTAAAAAGTGATGTTGCACCAATGTGGAATATTGTTGAAAAAGCAAAAGAAGCAGGTGAAATTCATGCAATGAAGGATCCTACAAGAGGGGGTTTGGCAAATGCAATTAATGAGATGTGTGAAAAATCAAATCTTGGGGCATTATTACAAGATGATCAAATACCTGTAAATGATGCAGTTCATGCAGTAAGTGAAATGTTAGGTATGGATCCATATGAAGTTGCAAATGAAGGAAAAATTGTTATGAGTGTTAAAGCAGAAGATGCTGAAGATATATTAAAAGCAATAAAAACCGATAAATATGGTAAAAATGCGGCGATTATTGGGGAAGTTACTGATGATAAACATGTATTGGTAGAAACACCAGTTGGTGGAACAAGAATAATGGAACCTCCAATAGCTGATCCAGTACCGAGAGTTTGTTAATTTTTTTTTAGGAGGATTTTTTCATGGAATATTTTAAAAAGAGATTTTATGCATATATTGTTGACTTTTTTGTTGTAACTGCATTTATGTGGTTAATTTCTTATGCATTATATTTATTTGCAAATTATTATAATATATTTGAAATTTACCATTATTTCATATTTGTTTTACCTGTAGTGCAGATTTTTTATTTCACAATACTTGAAAAACATATTAATGCAACTGTGGGTAAAAGAATGTTTTATATAGAAGTGGATACTCCAAACCGTAATGGTTTAATGTATAAACAGACATTTGTAAGAAGTATTTCTAAACTTTATTGGATTCCAATAATTTTAGATTTGTTAGTTGGTTTAATAGCTAAAAAGGATGATAGGTTTTTATCTTATATAACTAGAACTTATATTCGTATGGAAGAAGAGAACTAAAAGGATTTCTATTCTTTTTTTTGAGGATTTTGTATTTTATTATGAAGTATAAGAAGGTTGCTGTTGGAGGTACTTTTGATAAGTTTCACAATGGCCATAGAAGATTATTGAATAAAGCTTTTGAAATTGGGGAGCATGTTGAGATTGGTGTCACTTCCAATGCTTTTGCAAGTGTTAAAGGTGATATTGATTCTTGTAGTGTTCGTATGGGTAATTTGAATGATTTTTTATCTGAAGATTATGATAATTTTCATATTAGTCGTTTAGATGATTCTTTTGGTCCAACTGTGAATGATAGTAGTTTTGATGCTATTGTTGTTAGTGAGGAAACTGAACCTACTGCTATTGAGATTAATAAAATTAGAAAAAGTAAGGGTATGTTAGAATTAGATATTATTGTTATTAATTTTGTTTTGGCTAAAGATAAGATTCCTATTTCCAGTACTCGTATTCGTGCTGGTGAAATTGATAAGGAAGGCCATATTTTAAAATAAAAAAAGAAAGGTGTTTTTTTTTTAGTGTGGGAATGGTCCTAAGTAGTTATATAGTATTACCCATATCATGAACCATAAGAATATGAATGGTAGTATTCCATTCCATAACCATTTTTTAAATCCTTTCATTTCTTCGTCGTCGCCAATTATTCTGTCGGATATTTGTCCTGCTATGTATAGTAGTACAAATCCTATGAATGCTGCTATTATATCATTTTTAAATCCTATCCATCCTAATGTGAATGTTGTGGATAAGATTGCGGCTATTATTGCAAATATTAAATGTATTGTTGTTACTTTTGGTGTGTTATCCATGTTTATCTTTTTTCCATTATTTTTTTGTCTTTTATTTACTTTTGTTTTATATGGTATTTAAATTATTTATGCTTATTGTTAAATATAATTTTTATAATAATTTGATGTATCTTTCTATTTATTGGTTTATTAATTTTTACATCATATAGTTTTAAATTATTTTATTGTTTATTTTAATCATCTTTTTCATGGTTGTTCTATTGAATTATTCTTTGATATTTTATTTTAATTGATAGTTTAAGATATTGGAAATAATTAAAAAGAATAATATTAAATTTATATTAAACAATAAAAACAAAAATCATATTCAAATAAAAAAAATTAAACAATGGAAATGAAATAATGAAACCAATGACAAATGTTGATGTGTATACAATAAGCCACGAACTAAACGACCTACTAACAGGAACAAGAGTAGACAAATCATACCAACCAACAAAAGATACAGTAGTAATGAAATTCCACAAACCAGGAACAGGAAGAATAGATTTAGTAATGCAAGCAGGAATAAGAACACACACAACACAATACCCAATAGAAAACCCAATACAGCCACCCGCATTTCCAATGTTACTTAGAAAAAGATTAAAAGGAGCAAACATAGTAAGCATAAAACAACACAACTTCGACAGAGTAATAATAATAACACTAAAAAAAGAACAAGAATACAAACTAATAATCGAACTATTCGACAAAGGAAACATAATACTATTAGACGAAGAAAACAACATAATAGCTCCATTAAAAAGAAAAAGAACAAATGAAAGAGACATATCAAGCAAAAAAGAATATGAATTTCCACCAGAAAACGGAATAAACCCAATGGAAATAAATCTACTTGAATTCAACGACCTCATAAGATACTCCACAACAGACATAGTAAGAACACTAGCAAGCAACGGATTAGGAGGATTATATGCAGAAGAAATAATCCCCAAAAACATAGATAAAAACACACCATGTGCAGAACTAGACAACGATGATGTAGAAAAAATATACAAGAACCTAGAAAAAACATTCAAACCACTAAAAGAAAACAACTTCAAACCACAAATAAGCAAAGAAAAAGAAACAGAAAAAAAATACCTAACACCAATAAGCCTAAAAAAATACGAACAATACGAAAAAACATACTATGAAACATTCAACCAAGCAGCAGACGAATACTACTCAAAAGACATAAACCAACAAATAACAAACCAAAAAGAAAAAATATGGAACAAAAAAGTAGGAAAATATGAAAAAAGACTAAAATTACAAGAAGAAACCCTACAAGAATTTCACGAAACAATAAAATCCTGCCAACACAAAGGAGAACTAATATACACATACTACAACCAAATAGAAAAAATAATACAAACAATACACAACGCAAGAGAAAAAGACTACTCATACAAAGAAATAAACAAAACACTCAAAAAAGCAAAAAAAGAAGGAATAAAAGACTTAGAAATATTTGAAGCACTAAACAATATGGGACATTTAACAATAAACATCAACGACACAAGAATAAACCTAGACAATCAATTATCAATAAACGAAAATGCAGAAATCTATTATGAAAAAAGTAAAAAATCAAAAAGAAAAATCAAAGGAGCACAAATAGCAATAGAAAACACAAAAAAACAACTAAAAGAAATGGAAGAAAAAAAATCCATAGAAATGGAAAAAATAACCACACCACAAAAAAGAATTAAAAAAGAATTAAAATGGTATGAAAAATTAAGATGGTTTTTAACAAGTGACAATACACTAGTAATTGGAGGAAGAGATGCTAACAGTAATGAAACAGTTGTTAAAAAATACTTAAACAACAACGATATGTACTTCCACTCAGACATTCATGGAGCATCATCAATTGCAGTTAAATTAGAAGGAAAAGAACTAACAGAACAAACAATAAAAGAAACAGGAGAATTCACCGCATCATACTCAAGCGCATGGCAAATGGGATACTCAACACAAGATGTATACTATGTAAAACCAGACCAAGTAAGTAAAACACCACAATCTGGAGAATTTTTAACAAAAGGTTCATTTGTAATAAGGGGACATAAAAACTATATACGTAATGCAAAACTAGAACTAGCAGTAGGAATAGTTGACTATGAAGGAAAAAGAATAATGGCAGGACCAATAGAATCACTAGCAGCACACACAGATAAATTTGTAGCAGTTAAACCAGGACACATAAAAAAAGAAGCAATAGCAAAAAAAATAAAACACACACTAAATAGTGAAGAAATAGATATAGATGATATTGTAAGAGTACTGCCAAGTGGAAAATGTGATATAATCAATGAAAACGAAATAAAATACAGACTACAAAGAAAATAAAAAAAGAATAAAAAAAACTATTTAATCTAAATCTACTTCATATGTTTCCTGCGGATTTAAAATAACAGTTTTAATATTGGGATTTAATTGAGTTACAAAATTACTGAAAATTGCAGGATCTTGCTCAATAACTGGAAATGTATTATAATGCATAGGAATAACAATTTTAGGATTAATCCACATTGAAGCAATTGCTGCAGGGAAAGGACCCATAGTAAATTTATCTCCTATTGGTAAAATAGCAATATCTGGTTTATAAATCTCACCAATAACAGTTTTCATATCACCATACAAACCAGTATCTCCCGCATGGAATATTTTCTCCCCATTTTCAAGAGTTATTAAAAAACTTGCAGGATCTCCACCAACTGCAGGTTCTTCAAGAAAATCTAATGCACTGGAATGAGTAGCATCTAACATTGTAATTTGAATACCTTTATAACTAATTGATCCTCCAATATTCATACTAATATTTTCAATACCTTGTTCTGATAAGAATAAACTAATTTCATGTATGCAAATTATTGGAGCATTACATTTATGAGATATTTCCATTGCATCTCCAAAATGGTCACTGTGACCATGAGTGGTGCAAATAATGTCTGCTTCTATTTCTTCTATTGGAATATTGCATGTAGGATTATTGCTTATGAATGGATCTATTAATATTTTAACTCTTTCATCTGATTCTATTAAAAATGCTGAATGTCCTAACCAAGTTATTTCCATATTAATCACCTTTTTTTTTATTGTTTTAGGTTTTCTATTTCTTTTTCTATGGTGTGTGCCATATTCCATGAGTTATTGAAATCTTCTTTAATCATTTGTATTGACTCAAAATCAGTATAAACTGCACCATATTTCATATGGTCTTCCATATTTTCAGATATTATTAATGCATGACTACTGTCAGTTACTAGATTTGATGTGTTTACTGTATTTAATACTCTTACATCAACTCCTCTTTCCATTAAAGCAGTCAGTAGTAAAATATAAGAGGTTTCTTCTATGCTGAATTTTTGTATTATTAATTTAGTATTTAATCTACTTATAACAGTTAAAAGTTTCACACTAACATCTTTTAAATTTGGAACTTCTAATAATACATTATTTTTAGCATTTTTTATTATTAATTCAAATGCTTCTTTTGATGATAGTATTCCTTCTTCACAGATAACATAACTCCCATCATCACTTTTTGGTTTTTCTAATATCTCAGTTTCTGCTTTAGGTTCTGATTTTCTTGGAACTGGTCTTGGTTTAGGGTTTAATGTTACTTGTTTTTGTGCTTGTTCTTCTTTTTCAATATCTTCTTGTGTGATGATACTTGCTGTTCTTCTTCTATTTTGAGGTATTATTGCTTCATATTCGTCTTCAGGATGTTGTGTTTTCTTTCTAGGTTTACGAGTAACTTTCATTGGGCGTTGGTAGTTTGAAGTAAAATTATAGTGTTCATCCTCGTAAATTTCTTTAGGAGGGACTTCTACATGTATAGTTTCAATGGAAGTTAAGTCTTTATTATTTTCATTTACATTTAAAACATTTTTATCTTCTTCAGGGTATTCTTCAATTATATTATCTGTAGAAGAATAATTATTAGAATATTCTGGAGTTATAACTATATTTTCAGGATATTCAAATTTATTAGGTTCGTAATTTTGTGCAGGATTATGTTCTGGAGTTATATAGTTTTCTTCTATTGGAGCATATTTTTTTGCAAATTGTTTATTGATGTTTGTGAAGATTGATTCATTTTTTCCATTTGTTTGCAATGGGTCATTATTGACAATTCTTCGTGTTTCGTCTTGTATATGATTTTTTTGACGATTTATTGAATCTATTGTACTGTTGTATATTGATTTTCTGTTTTCATTATTTATTCCTGTTAATGCAATAACTAATAGTGCTATACCTGCAAATAGTATTAGGATTCCAGCTAATAATATAATATCTAAAAGATTGTAAATGTAACTTTCATATATGACAATTGTACCAATTGCGACTAATAAGAATCCTTTAAATATATCTCCTGCTTGTCCCATTTTTTACCTCAAAAAAATGTTTAGAAAAAAAGTGTTTTCATTTTTTTCAATGTTATTTTATATTATAATTTATTAATACTAATATAATTTTATGAATAATTAGTATATAAACCTTTATAATAGGAATATCCAAATAATTTCAAATATTAGTGTGGTAATGATAATTACTGGGAATAATTTTTTTCCTACGATTGTAATTGAGCTTATTGTTGAAACTAATTCAACACTATTGTTCGCTCCAAATGCTTTTAATCCTTTGATTTTCTTAAGATTTGTTCCTGCTTTTACTGGTTCTAAATCATTTATTGCTTCATTTATACTGTATCGCAGATATTCAATTATTTTTTCTTTTTCACTAATTCCTATTGGGTTATATCCTCTAGAAAGTGTGTTAACTGTGTGTGTGTCGGTGGTTAAAACTTCTAACTCATCAATTGGTAAATCTGATAGGGAGTTCATTATTGTTTCTCTGAAACCTAATTCCATATTATTACTATCAAATAGTGCAACTGCGGTTCTTTGGTTTTCTACTTCTATAACCATAACTTTAAGGCCACTGTCTCCAACACCATTAGTTTTATCTAATTCTGGCATTGAATTAGTGCTAATACCTACTTTTAGGGGGTATTTTTCAGTAGTATTTTCTATTTTATCTATTGCATTTAATATTTGGAATACTTCTGGGTTTCCAGGTAGCACTCCTCCTTTTTCAACATTGAAACTATTGTGACAGTCTACAATTATACTGTTTTCTATGTTACATTGCATTTGGCTTTTTATCATCATTGCCAATCCAGTACTGAATTCTATATCGTCACTTCCAGATGGTGCGAATGTGGATAGCATCATCATACCATTTTTGAAGAATTGGACTCCAATATTTGCTTTTTCATATGTGTATCTTGTGAATTTACTTGCTTTGTTGCTATATTCCATTTCTTCTAGTCCTTCATCTACGGATTTAACTATTTTATCTATTTCATTAACACTTACTGGGTTGAAATCATGTGTGGATGGTCCATGTACGACCATTGTAAAGTGTTCATATTTATTTGCAATAATTGTTGGCATATTTGCTCCACCAACATCTCCTATAGGTCCTGGATGTACAGAAGGACTTACAAATAGTGCTTTTGTATTGTCATTTTTATCTTTGAAACTTATTATTCCTATAACTGTGTCAATTTCTTCTCCAACACTATCGAATAATTCCTCTAAGTAGGATATTCCTTCGTTCATATGTGCAATAAAGTAACTTAATAGTTTAAGTCCATCATATCCTAAGTTATTTTGCATTGGGGATCTTATGATATCAATAAATAGGTATAAAAAGATGAATATGATTAATGATCCTATTAAGAATTTTATTAAGCTTCCTAATACTCCGATTTGCATTATGAAATGTATATTTAGTATTTGTCCGGTTATTGTTAATAATAGAATTATTAGTAATGGCTGTATTAATGCTACAAGACTGGATTTTATAGAGTTCATATTACTTGTTCCAAGTATTACTAAGAAATTCCATCCAAACACTATAACACAACTGAAATAGATACTATTTATTATTAAATCTGATGAAATAAAGCTAAAAATTATAAATATAATTGTTATTAGGAATATAACTGCTAAACTTGTTAGTGATAAAAATAAGCTGTGTTTTTGTTTCATATTAAGTCCATTGAATTTTTTAACAATGTTGTAATTTAATATTCCGGCAATAAAACTACTTATTCCAAAAATTATAAATCCACTTATTGCTCCATATATTATTTTATTAATTAAACTAGTGTTCAATGGTTCAATTACAAAAATTAAAATTCCAGTTAATACGCTGAGAATTGTTATTGTAGTTAGGGAAAATTTTGCTTTTGGAAGTGTGGTAATATACTTTGATAAACCAGCAACTTTACTCATACTTGACATTAGACTTAATACGACTCCTAATAATATTTTAAAATTACAAATTAATACATTTTATATTAATATAAATTTATATTATTTTATATATAATAATAATTATTATTAAAATATAAAATAAAAGATGGGGAGTACTATGATAAATTTAGAAACACCAATAAAAGATTATGATTTAACAAAATTAAAAGTGGGGGATGTAGTGTCAATATCTGGAACAATTGTAACTGCAAGAGATCAAGCTCATAAAAGAATATTGGAACAAGAAACCCCATTTGAACTTGATGGTTCTGCATTATTCCATGCTGGCCCTATTATAAATGAAAAAGATGGTAAATATGAAATTGTTGCAATTGGGCCAACAACAAGTATGCGAATGAACCCTTATCAAGCAGAAGTATTGGATAAAGGGGTTAAAATAGTAATAGGTAAAGGTGGAATGGATGACACAGTACAAGATGCTTTAAAAAGAAATAAAGCAGTATACTTAGTTGCAACAGGTGGATGTGCTGCATTATATGTGGATAAAGTAAAAGAAGTCACAGATGTCAACTGGTTAGATTTAGGAATACCTGAAGCATTATGGGAATTAAAAGTAGAAAATTTCGGACCATTAATAGTGGGAATGGATGCAAACGGCAACACATTATATTAACAAAAATTCACACATTTATAAAAAAACATAAAACTTTATATAAGAAAAAATTATTAATAAAATTAAGATTTCATATAAAAAAAGGAATCTATTATAAAACAATCATAATTATTTGTTTATCTGAAAAATAGTTTAAAACAAAGGAGGTTAACAATAATGGCAGATTTAAAAGAAACAGCAGAAAAAAAATTAAAATCACGAATAAGAAAAATTAAAAAAGCAAACAAAGACTCAGAAGAAAAAGAAAAATTCTTTAATGATATAGGATGCTCTCTTGAAATAGAATTCTATAATAAAAAACAAGATGTAGCTGATGGAGTAATTTTATACACATATCCAGATGGAAAAATATTTGAAGGAGAATACTTCTACACTGAAGGTGAAATGCCTGAATCAGTAGTTTTAAAAGGAAAAGATTTAGATGCTGTAATTGAAGTATTATCTGACTTTAAATTACAATTATCTGATGAAGAATAAAAAAACATTATTTTTTTTTATTCTTTTTAAATTTAAAAAACTAAGTTTTTCCAATATTTATTTTTTTATTTTAAAACCATTTTTTTATAAGAAAACCTACTTTTTTTCACCAAAAAGAGTATAAAACACTATTTTTACTATTTTTTTTCAATATATATGAAATTATGATTAATATGATAATTAAAAACAATATAGATGAAGTTCATAAAAGAGAAAACGCTTTCAACAGTATAAAAAAAATCATAGATAATAATGGTAGAGAAGATATATATGATTTAACCGGATTATCTGGGGGATTTTTAGCAAGCAATAAAGATTTAGAATTGTTAGAAACATACATTGGTCCTGCAATATTTGAAGAACAATTACAAAAAGAAGGTAAAAAACACTTAGGTGGAGAAAAAATATTTGCAGTAAATCGTACAAGTTCAGGTATACTTGCAACAATACTTGCTTTAGTACCAGAAAATGGTAAAGTACAACATTTCCTAAAAGAAAAACCTGGACATCCAAGTATTCCTCGCTCATGCAAACTATTAAATGCAGAATACACAGAACACACAGATATAAATAATTTCCAAATTGGAAACAACACGAATTTAATAATAATAACAGGATCCAATATGGATCATGAAACATTAGATGAGGAAACTTTTGAAAAAATAATAGAAAAAGCACATCAAAAAGATTTACCTGTACTGGTAGATGATGCATCTGGTGCAAGAATAAGAACTGCAATCTATAATCAAAAAAAGGCAACAGAAATTGGAGCAGATTTAGTAGTTACAAGTACAGATAAATTAATGAAAGGTCCAAGAGGAGGTTTAATGGCAGGTAAAACAGAATTAATAGATAAAGTAAAATCAAAAGCAACACAATTTGGTTTAGAAGCACAACCTCCAAGTATACTTGCAATACTTAAAGGATTAGAAGATTACAATCCAGAAAACCTAAAAAAATCATTAGATAAAAAATCAGAATTATTACAACTATTGCAAAAAGATTATGATTGTTTTAGACAAACACCTACAGGTATAATGGTTAAAGAAGAAGATCTATTCAAGACATTAAATTGTCAAAACCCTGAAGTATCCTCAAAAGATTTAAATTTCTTATGGGCAATGATACTATTAAAACAAGAAGGAATAATAACAATACCTGCAGTAGGAATGCCTTCTGCATCAGCAACAATAAGATTTGACTTAGCATCTCCAGATAGTGAAAAATTAACAAACCTTCAATTAATAGAAAAAATAAAATCCTCACTAAAAACAGTAAACAATATAATGGATGATACGCAAAAGGTTAAAAAAATGATTTTAGAATAAAAAAATAGGAAATAAAAAAATAAAATGGTTTATTTTTTTTAGTAAGTTTGACCTTTGTGACGTAATTCACCAGCAATTATTTTAACTAATTCACCGTCATCTTTTTCAAGTATTAAACTACCCTCTTTATTAATACCTAAAGCATAACCTTTAATAACAATGCCTAATGGTTGACTAACAGTTACTTCACTACCAATAGTTGCAGATAAGTTTCTCCATTGGGATAATATTTTCTCATACTCTTCATTTTTAAAGATTTCATAAATCTTTTCAAATTCATTTAAAACAAGAGCAATGATTTCATTATTAGGTTTATTTTCTTTAAGTTCATCGTTAAGGTTAGTTACACCTTCTTTAAGACTTTCAGGTAACTCTTCAACATCAACATCAGTATCGATACCAATACCTACAACAACGTAATCAAGTTTATTGAATGTTATTTTAGCCTCAGTTAAAACACCTGAAACTTTTTTACCATTAATAAGTATGTCATTTGGCCATTTAATTTTAGCATCAACACCTATTTTTCTTAATACATTACAAACAGCCACACCACTTGCAAGTGTTATAAAAGATGCATAATTTAATGGTATATCTGGTTTTATAACTATGCTTAACCAAATACCTCCACCTTTAGGTGACTCCCAACTTTTACCTGAACGGCCACGACCTTTAGTTTGTGAGCCTGCAATTATAACAGTACCTTCTTCAATGCCTATTCCTGCCAAATATTTAGCTAAACTATTTGTTGAGAGAATTTCATCATAGTAGTAAATGTCTCTGCCAATATAGACAGTATTTAAATATTTTTTAATATCTTCTATTTTTTCACTATTTTGAGAGCCTAATTTAAATACATATTCTAGAATTTTTTCTTCATTTAACTCATTTATTTTTTTAGCTTCTTCTTCAGAAAGTATGTTTTCTTGTTTTAATAGGTTTAATATTCGGTCTTTCATAATTGAACCATCCGCAAAAATCTCTTTTTTTTATTTTGTTTGTTGGGATTGTACATTAGTTAAATATGCACCTACTCCTGCAGATATTGCTGCAACTTTTTTTCCAGGCATAAATGTTGCTTTCATTCTATTTACATGTTCACGATCTTCTTCTATTACTTTTCTCATTTCTTCATCGATTTTCTTTTTATGGTCATCAATGAAATGAGTGTTTAATTCTCCTTTTAAGAAGTAAGGGTTACGTATTATTGCTTTATGGAATGGTATTGTTGTTTTAACTCCTAATATGATATATTCACTTAAAGCACGTTTCATACGATTTATAGCATCACTACGATTACTACCATTAGTGATTAATTTACTTATCATACTATCATAGAATGTTGGAATAGTATAATTCATATAAACTCCACTATCTAATCTAACACCTGGGCCTCCAGGAGAACGATATCCAGTAATTCTTCCAGGATTTGGTGCAAAATCATTTAATGGATCTTCAGCATTTATCCTACATTCAATTGCATGACCAGTAACTTTAATATCATTTTGACTTAATTCTAATTCTTCACCTGCAGCAATTTTAATTTGTTCTTTAACTAAATCAGTATTTGTAACGATTTCAGTTATTGGATGTTCTACTTGAATACGTGTGTTCATTTCAAGGAAGTAATATTCTCCATTTTCATACATAAATTCAATAGTACCTGCACCAGTATAATCAATAGATGAAGCTGCTTTAACTGCACTTTCACCCATGCGTTCTCTTAAATCATCAGTCATAATAGGGGAAGGTGCCTCTTCTAAAAGTTTTTGATGTCTACGTTGAATACTGCATTCACGATCTGCAACATGGATAACATTACCATAGTTATCTCCTAATACTTGGAACTCAATATGCCGAGGTTTTTCAAGATATTTTTCAATAAATACTGTATCGTCACCAAAATTAGTTTTAGCAACAGATTGTGTGGATTCAAGGGCACGCTCTAACTCATCAGGACTAAACACTGCACGCATACCAATTCCCCCACCTCCTGCAGATGCCTTAATAATAACAGGATAACCAATATTTTCAGCTATTTCTTTAGCTTCTTCAACATCACTAACACCTTCATTAGTACCTTCAATAACAGGTATTCCTGCTTTTTTCATAATTTGTTTACTAGTAATCTTATCTCCCATTTCATGAATAACTTTACCAGTAGGTCCTATAAGTGTAATACCATTACGTTCACATTCTTCACCTAATTTAGGATTTTCAGCAAGAAAACCATAACCTGGATGTATTGCATCAGCACCAGACTCAACAGCAATATCAATAATCTTTTCAATATTAAGGTAACTTTGAGAAGGACTAGGATTACCTAAAGGATATTTTTCATCAGCATAATTAGCATATAAAGATTTTTTATCAGCATCAGAATAAACAGCCACACTTTCAACATCTAATTCACGACAAGCACGCATAATTCTAATAGCTATTTCTCCTCTATTAGCAATCAATAATTTATCAAACAATTTACATAACCTCGCATATTATTATTCTATATTAAAATTTTATAAAAACTAATTATTTATATCAATTTTATAATTAATATAGATATATTTAAAAAATTAAGAATAAAAAAAGGTAATGGTGAATATTATTATAAAAAAGAAAAAACATTTAGAAATAAAATTAGAGCAAATACCACCACACCCACAACCTAAAGTAAATCTAGAACAATACACAACACCCTCAGTAATAGCAAGTGACATATTATGGTATGCAAACAATTTAAATGACATAGAAAATAAAACCATAATAGATTTAGGATGTGGAACTGGAATATTTGCAATAGGATCAAAATTACTAAATGCAAAATCTGTTATCGGATTTGATATAGATCAAGAATCTTTAAACACTGCTATAAACACAACAAAAAAATTCAAATTAGAAGATATTGAATTTCATAAAGTAAATCTTATCAAAACTGAAAATTTAAATGAATATTTAAATAATGAGGCAGATACTTTATTCCAAAACCCTCCCTTCGGTTCACAAGAAAAAGTGGAAAAAGGAGCGGATACTAATTTCATTAATCTTGCATCAAAGTCTGCAAAAGTAATATACTCTTTTCATATGCAATCTACAGAAGAATATATAACTAATTACTTTGAAAATTTAAATTTCAATGTGACACATAAATTTTATTACAAATTTCCATTACCAAAAATATATGAATTCCATAAAAAAGAACAATACATTGTTAATGTAGTAGTTATAAGAGCAGAAAAAGAATAATACTATTTCACAGAAAATATTATATTAAATAAAATTATAAAAATATAAATTAATACTGAATATTATTATACATAACAACAAATTAAGGATTAAAAAATGGCCAGAAAAAAGGGAAAACTAACAATTGGAATACTGTTCATGATTCTAGTGCTTTTAATAGCTATTGCTGCAGGTCAAACTATTTTTAGTCATGAAGGGTCATTAACAAAAGGAGAAAAAACAATATTGTTTTGTGCAGTTGATGAAGGTGAACCTCGTGAAGGTATGGGTGCAATTGACATGGCATATCTTATAACATTACAAGATGGCAGTGTTAAAAATTTCACACCAGTATATCCACATGGTATGAGACACCCAACAGAAGATGAGCCCGCAGATGCCCTTAACACTGGAGCTAGAAATAATGCAGGAAAAATGTTACTACATGATGCATTATGGTACAATGATACAAGCGAAGGAATTCAAAATGTTAAAGAAATTGTTGAATATAATTTAAGTATCAAACTTGATGCTATTGTACTTGCAAATGTTGAAGCTGTAGACGCACTTGTTAAATCTGCAGGACCATTAGAAATTAATGGAACACCTGTTGTTGTTAATGTATTAGATTTCGTACGTGAAGATCAGGAAAATAATGCTACTAGGGGAGATGCAGTTATGACTGTAGTTCAAGGAATGGTTATAGCAGCACATGAACCAGATACACGTAATCAAATAATGAAAATGGCATTAATACAATATAATAAAGGAAATATTGTGGTATGGCCTGAAGGCGCATTCATGCAACTTTTATACACTAAAGGAATACACGCATTATTAAATTAACAAAATTTTTTCTTATTTTTTTCATTTACTTTTTAGAGGAATAAAAAATTGCAATACAGGGAATTAGGGAAAACTGGAGAAAAAGTATCTCAATTAGGTTTTGGACTAATGAGATTGCCAACATTAAATGAGGATAACACACAAATAGACACTAAAAAAGCAAATGAAATGTTATCATATGCAATAGATAATGGAGTAAACTTATTAGATACAGGATTTGCATATCATGGTAAAAGATTAGATGAAAATGGAGGGGCATCTGAACCATTCTTATCACAATTTTTAGAAACAGGGTACCGTGAAAAAGTATTAATAAGCAGTAAACTACCATTATATCCAATACACAAAAAAGAAGACTTAGAATACTACTTTAACAAACAATTAGAAAGACTAAACATAGAAACTATAGATATTTACATGTTACATGGAATTAAAGACGGAATGATGGGTAAAATGATGTTTAAAGGATACTTATCAGAGTTCTTAGATGACATATTATCTGATGGAAGAGTTAAACATTTAGGATTCTCACACCATGCAAGTCATGATACATTCCAAAAAATATTCAGCTATTACGATAAATGGGAAGTAATACTAACACAAATGAACTACTTAGACACTGAATTCCGTAGCAGCAAAAAAACAATAGATTATGTTGGAGAACAAGGAGTAGGAAACGTTATAATGGAACCATTAAGAGGAGGAACACTTGTAAATAACATACCTCCAAAAGTACAAGAATTAATGGACAAAAACGAACACATACAATCACCAGTAGAATGGGGATTAGGATACCTATGGAACATGGAACATGTTAACTGTGTACTAAGTGGAATGAATAACATAGAACAAGTAAAGTCAAATATAGAAATAGCAAATAAGATAACTCCCGGATACTTCACAGAAGAAGATAATAAAACCCTTAAAAAAATAATAAACCAATTTAGACGAGCAAGTGAAATACCATGCACATACTGTAATTATTGCATGCCATGTCCTAGAGGAGTAAACATACCAAAATGCTTCAATCAATACAACCAATCAAAAGTATTTGATAATCCTAACAAAATATCTGGACAATACTATCACGTAATAAATGAAAAAAACCGTGCAGATAAATGTACAAACTGCGCACAATGTTTAGATAATTGTCCTCAAGATATACCAATATCTGAAGAATTAAAAAAGGTAGAAACACACTTCAAACAATAAAAAAAAATTAATAAAAAAAATTATAATATTAATTTTTTTATATATTTTTCAAACTTTTTTCAATATTATATAATGTCTTATTTAAATCCTCTTCAGTATGAGCACTACTTATAAAACAGCACTCAAATTGACTAGGTGGAATAAAAACATCATTTTTTAACATTTCTTTGAAGTATTCTAAAAACTTCTTATCATCACTTTCTTTAGCTTCTGTGTAATTTGTAACTGGTTTGTCATTAAAGTACACTTGGAACATACTACCAATTCCCGCTACTTGGTAATCTAATTTTAAATCATCTAAAATATTCTGCAATTTAGCTCTTAAATAATTACCTTTATTGTTTAGTGATGTGTAAAAGTCTGGAGTTAATTGTTCTAATGTTGCAAGTCCAGCACTTAATGATAAGGGGTTTCCATTAAATGTTCCTGCTTGATATACTGGTCCACTAGGTGCAAACATTTGCATAATCTCTTTTTTACCAGCTATTGCTGCTAATGGTAATCCACCACCAATTATTTTTGCAAATGTGGTTAAATCGGGTGTTACACCGTAAAATTCTTGTGCACCTCCAGTTGCTAATCTAAATCCAGTTATAACTTCATCAAATATTAATACAATCCCATAATCTATTGTTAATTTTCTAATTAAATCAAGATATCCTTTTTTAGGTTTTATACATCCTATATTTCCCATAACTACTTCCATTATGATACATGCAATATTTTCCCCTTCATTTTCTAATAGGTTTATTAATGCTTCCTCATCATTAAATGGTATTGTTAATGTGTTACTTGTTGTTTGCTCCGGAATACCTGCACTATCTGGTTTTGCAGCTGCTCCTGATCCTGATTTTACAAGAACATAATCATGAGCACCATGATATGCTCCTTCAAATTTAACTATTTTATCTCTTTTTGTATATCCTCTTGCTAATCGTATAGCACTCATTGTGGCTTCTCCGCCACTGTTAACAAATCTAACCATTTCAGCACAAGGAACTCTGTTTATTATTTCTTCTGCAAGTTTTAGTTCATCTTCACTTGGTACTCCATATACTGTTCCTTTTTGGCTTTGTTCATTTATTGCATTTACAACTTTTTCATTAGCATGTCCAAGTATCATTGGTCCGTAACTTAGACAATGGTCAATATAGGTTTTTCCATCAATGTCTGTTATTCTACATCCTTTTGCTTCTTTTGCAAAGAATGGGTATGGTTTATATGCTCTTACTGGTGAGCTCACCCCTCCAGGTAGTATTTCTTTTGTTTTATTGAATAATTCTTCAGAATTCATTTTTATCTTTCTCTTTATTTGCTGTTTTGTATTAATGAGTTTATTGTAGCTACTGCTACTGGTGTTCCACCTTTAGGTCCTTCAATTATGATGTTTGGGATGTTTGTTTTTCTTAAATCTTCTTTACTATCTGCAGCTCCTACAAATCCAACAGGAACTCCAACTATACTTTTAGCATTTAATTCTCCTTTTTCTTTCAATTCAATTGCTTTTAATAATGCTGTTGGTGCATTACCCACCACAATTATACCTTCAAATCCTTCATTTGCTGCATATTGTATTGCGGCTGCAGCTCTTGTTGTTTGTTGTTTTTTTGATAATTCTTGTGTTAATTTTTTAACTTCTGGTTCTTTAATGTAGCATTTAACATCACCGGAGTATTGAGTTATCCCTGATTTAACCATATTAATGTCTGTTAATATGTCTTCTTGGTTTTGTAAGGATTTTATACTTTCTTCTGTGAAGTTTTTGCTTATATGAACAAGTTTCGCATATTCTGGATCTGCGGTAGAATGAACAATTCTTTCTACAATGTCGGTTTCTAAAGGATTTAAATTTTTAACATCATCTTTTATTAGTTCTCGGATTATATTTCGACTTTTAGTCGCTATATCCATTCCTTGATTGGTTGAAGCACCCATGAACATTTTAATTACACTCATTTTAATTTTTTTTATTATTTTTTATATATGGTTTATTTTTCTATAAAAAATTATTTTTACTAATAGGGGTTTGTAAAAAAAATTTTATAATAATCTTTTAGAAAAATAATGCCATGGATCCAACTTTAATGAATATCCAATTATAATATTTGTATCAAAGAATACATTTTATATAAAATAAATCACATTATTTTTTTTTAATGAATGTTTTAATATGTTAGTGATATTCTGGAAGATAGATTGTATCATTTATTATAATTTAATTAGAAATTATTCTCCTAAAGAAAAATATGAGATAATCTGCAAGAGGATACTAAAGTAGATTTTAATGGGAAAGATAACTCAAATATTAAAAAGAGATGGAAGAAAATGTGTTAAAAGCAAAGTTTAATTTAGGCATATGCCAACACATACAAAATTTAATCATTATATTTTTATTTAATTTAATACAAAAGATGGAGCAATATTTTTTATCACATATGTGATGCAGGAAAAAAGAAAGAATAAAGAAGATAAAATAAATTAAGTTAATCTCCATTACTTTCATTTATTTGAGTATTTGGTGTTACTGTAATTGTGGTTTGTGTATTCGCACTTTCATATTCATTTAATCCATCATAAGTACAATATGCAATATATTCTCCTGGTGCTAAATTAATACTTAATTTGAATTCTCCAGTATAATCACTAACAACATAATATGTTTTATTTTGATTATTGGTTGTTCTTGCAAGGGTAACACTTATTGTATGCCCTGCTAATGGATTATTATTTGCAAATAACGTTCCTGTGAAATTTCCACTTGAATTATAATTTTCATTATATTTTTTTGCAGTTAAATTTACTGGAATTTTATGTTCATTTACAATTAAACTTGAAATTAGAGGTATTGATTTATCATAAATTGTGGAATCAGTTTCAAGTCCATTAAAACTAGATATTACTCGGTAGTTTCCGGCAGCTAATTTTATAGGTAATCTATATTCTCCATTATAATCACTTACAACATCATATGTTTTACTTAAACCATTAGATAGACGTGTGAGTTTTACTTTAATGTGTTGGCCTATGATTGCTTTGCCTTCATTGTCTTTTAAATATCCAATAAAATCGTAATCTTCACCGTAATTATGTTGATAGTTATCAGCAGTTAATATGGTTGTTATACGGGGGGTTTTTGTATTATAATTATAAGTATCTTCACCAAAGTCCATGTAATTTGTTAATCCATAACGGAAAAGAGCAACACCATGTGCTCCGCCATCGTAGGATGCAATAACATCGTTTTCTAATTGTGAACTTGAAAGTTTAGTAAGGTCATCATCTGATTTATAGCATTGTAATCCAGTTATAACTTTGGCATGTGGACTGTTTCTTACGAAATAGTTTGTTGTGCTTGTAATCCAGTATGTATCTTGTTTGTAGTTTCCTTTGTAAACCATTGGGATAATATAGTCAAGAATATTGCTTAGTGCACTTAAATTTTGTCCATAGTATTTTATGAGTACTGGTCCTTCAGGCATTATTGCTGCGGATACTATTAAGCTGCTATTTATATTTTTAACAGTTTTTGTTATTTCTGATGCGAAATATGTTACTGCTTCTGTTCCTCCTGGATTTTTATATGCTGTTCCAGGGTATCGAACATAATCTAAGTGTATACCTTTGATTCCAAGTATTGTTGCAAAGTTTGCTGCATCACTTAAGTCTCTTTCAAGTAATGCAGTGTTAATTTCACCATTTTTTAACGGATTTTCAAATTTTCCATGGTAACAAACCTGCATCCATATGTGTACATTAAGCCCATTTGCATTTGCTGTTTTAACCCAGTTTGTAACACTAGTTTTTCCGAATTGATTTATTGCACCATAGTTTAATAGGATTGTATCTATATTGGAGTCTTTTAATGTTTGAAAGTTAACATTATTCATACTATTTCCTCTAACCCATATTGCATTATGCATAGTATTTGAGGTAATAGTTGTATCTGTTATGTTTGAACTATCTGTTGCAATTAGTGTTGTATTATTGTCTGTTTGTGTTAGATTTGTATCTTCTGCATTAACAGTGTTTAAACATAGTAGTAAAAATAATCCTATTAAAATAAGTTTTTTGTTATGTTTTTTTAAGAAAATTTTCATCCCCCATAAAAAAAAGTGTTGTATTTAAAATTAGTTTTTTTTTAGAGAGTATAATTTTTTTTATACTCTCTATTATTTTTTTTTTTAGTTTGGATTGCTGTTAAAGTTAACATTAAATCCATTATATTTTAAAAATGCCATGTGGTAGTCATAGGATGTGCTTGTACTACTTGCAGTTATTGTACTGTGTTGACATAGTACTTCTCCAGTTACTGCTGGTATTCCTGCAATGTTAACATTGTCTTGTAATGCTGTAGGATATACTTGTCCAGCATAGTCTACAATTTGTAAATCAACATATCCTATTAAATCATACATATATTTTGCCATGGTTGCACTTTCACTGTTTGGTGAGTATGCTGCCATTATAACATTTCTTCCTGGTAGGCCTCCGTATTTGGTACCGTGCATATCTGCAAATGTTTCAACATTTAGGCTTAATGCGAGATTGATGAGTTTGTTTGCAACAGAACCTGTGACTTTTGCCTGTCTGTTTGGATCAACACCATTATATTCTCTTACACTTTGTTGTGCAGTGTATGGTATTAAACTACAAATCATATAGATTGTTCCATTAATTTCATCTAAACTTGATAAGTATTCTGCTGTTTGATATGCTGCTGCTTGTGATGGTAATTCGTTTCCATGTATTCCTGCATTTATGAATACGGTTCTTCCGTTACCGTTACCGAATTTGATAAGTACGGTTCCTTGTTTTTCTGCAGCGATAATTTCATCAACTATTCCATTACGAGATGTGGTTTGTAGGAGATAATTGTATAATGGTGTGTTTCGGGTTATGTCTCCACCAGTTCCCCAGTTAAGAATGGTTAATGTGTATTTGTTTTGAACTTTTATGTATGATGTTGCATCGTTATCCTTGTATTTTGCTGTAACTATGTATGTTCCTGTGTTTAAGTTTGGTATGGATAATGTTGCAATTCCACTTTGATTTGTAACAATTGTGTAACTGTTGGATATTCCGTTTCCTGTAAGTGTTACTTGTATTTGTTGGTATGATACTGTTTGTGGTCCTGTGAGTGTTACTTCGTAGTTTGCAGTTTCTCCTTTGTTAATTATTATGTCCTCTGCAGTTAAACCTACTCTTAAAACATGGATACTATTATTTATCGCACTTTCTTCATAACCATTAGCACTATAGAAGTGTGCTTGTACTGTGTACCATCCAGGTGCTAAGTTAATTTGTAGACGTGCTTCTCCAGTCCAGTCATTTGTACTGTAATATACTTTACTTAAATTATTTGTTAATCTTGTAAGATTTAATGCAAGATGTTGTCCTATTATTGGGTGTCCTAAAATATCAGTTAAATTTATTTTATAATATTCTCCTTCACCATAATATTCAACAAAATCATTTGCAATTAGTAAAGTAGTGTTAGGTACAGGTGTAATTTCAATTTGTAAATTAATTATTTCATCATCAATAAATGCTGTAATAGTAGCATTACCTTCCATATTACTTTGTAATGTGGTTGTTGCTTCACCATCAATTAATTCAACATCATTTTTTGTTAAATTTCCAAAATCAGTAACGAATCTAACTTGATCTTTTGGTAGATTAACTCCAAGGTAATAACTTTTGTTTCCTTTAATATAGGAATCTAAGTTTATAACTATTGGACTTGTTAAATTGACCATAATATTATCATAATAGTTTGCAGTAGCTTGAACAAAACTGTCAGTTAACACATTACTTAAGTTTCCTATATCTGGTTTGTTTGCACCCCACCAGTTAAATGAAATATCACTGATTGTAGTATCTTCAGCATAAATTACTTTATTATTTTTGGAATTTTGTGCAATAATATTGTACTGTAACATAGTTTGTTTAGCATAAACACCACTACCTATTGTTGCATTATTACCAGTAATACGTGAAATTATACCAATAACTCTTCCTTGGGTGAATATTCCTCCACCGTTAATATTAGCTGTGTTATTTATAATGTCACATGAAGTTAAACGAATATCTCCATTATTAATAGCAAATATTGCCCCACCATTATTATTGGTTTTACCATTTAATAAATTCAATTCAGTAAGACTTAATGTACCTGTTCCGCTAAAAAGTATTATACGGGCTTTAGAATTTCCATTTATAGTATGGTTATTACCATTTATTATGAAATTTTCTTTATTAATTGTAACTCCATTAATATGGGACATATCGGTTGTACTATTGTAAATATAATCTTTTTCTAATGTAATTGAATTTGATTCACTTTGATCTATTAACTGTTGTAATTCATGAAATGTACCAACATCGGTTGCATTATCATTTACATCAGCTAAACTAGTATCTGCAGATGATACTGCACTAATACTAGATAAAAATATTAGAATTAAACTTAAAATTAATATTTTATTAAGATTTCTTATTCTCTCAAGCCTCCCTTAGCTTTTTTTGAATCTAAATCTCTTTTTTTTTTAAAAAATTATTAAATGATGAAAAAAAATAATAGTTTAAAAAAAATATGTATATTTTCTTTTTATTGCTAATCAAGTATATAATTTATCTTATAATCTAATTTGAAATTTTACTTTTCAATAGAATAATATGATTTTTAGGGAGTTTTTATTCTTTATTCCACCAAATTAGAATCCAATCTCCTTTATCATTCGGATTTTCCCATTTACCATTTCTATTTTTAATAAAAACCTTTTTCAAATATTCATTTAATAATTCTTCTTTCTCTTTGCTTAGGTCTTTAATTTTCCACTTAAATCTCTCAACAGCCTCTTCAAGAGTATCATAACTTTTAACACTTTCACATTCAAGATTAACTGCATTTGGATTAATTCCCATACTAACAAGTAAATTAAAAACAATACTATAATGAGGAGTTTTATCTTCGAATTCCTCACCAACATATCTTAAAGCTTTCATAGCCTCTTTTTTATTATTCGGCCCATAAAATGTAATATAAACACTCTTATTTGCCATTTCATTTAGTTTACTTAATATTTCTTTTATATTATATGTATTGGTGATGCTTTTGCTTGCAACAATAATATCATATGAACCAATAGTATCTTTATTTAAATTGAAAATATCTTCACATAATAAACTAATATTATTTAAATTTCTAATTTTTGCCTTTTTCTGGATATTATTTAACATTTTTTGTGATTTGTCAACTGCAAGAAGATTATCACATTTTTCGGCTAATGGTATTGTTATTGTTCCTTCACCACATCCTAAATCAAGTATTGTGTCATTAGATGATACGTTAATATATTTTAATAATTTTTCAGGATAATCATCATCTTCAATCCATTTACCAAATTTATTTGCAATGTCATCCCAATTTTTATTAACTTTAGGTTTATTTTTCAATTCTTTTTGCCATAGTTTTTCCCAATCAACAGTTTTCATTATATCTTATTCCACCAAAATAAAACCCAGTCTGCTCTGTCACTTGCACTTGAATATTTATTAGTATTTTCATCTTTCACCATAACTTTACTAAGGTAGTCTTTTAATAATTTTAATTCTTCATTGCTTAGGGAGTCTGTTCTCCATTTTCCAGATTCAATAGCATCATTTATACTATTATATTTTCGAGGTTTAATAATATCTAAATTTTTAACATTTGAATAGATGCCTAGATTAAATAAAATATTGAAAAAATAATCATGTGTTGGAAAGTCTGCATATGGTTTATTTATCCATTCATAAAATTCACGTTCAATTCGCCAATTGTTAGGTCCGAACAATGTTATATAAACACTTTTTTGTGCTATTTTATTTATTTCACTTATAACGTCACTAATATTTAATACATTATTTAAACTTCTAGATGCGATAACTATATCATATTCTCCAAGGTTTTCATACTTTATTTCTTCAATATCCATTTCAATTGTGTCTATATTAGTTATTTTTTGTTTTTTGCATTTTTCATTTAGAAGTTCTAACATTTTTTTAGATGAATCAAGTCCTGTGACGTGTTTGCTGATTTTTGATAGGGGTATTGTTATTGTTCCTTCGCCGCAACCTAAATCTAGGATGGTGTCTGTTGGTTTTATGTTTAATTCTTTTAGTAATAGTTTATGGTAGTCGTCTCTTTTTGCAGATTTATGGAATTTTGGTGCTGCTTTATCCCAGTCTTTTTTACGGTCTGTTTTTTTGTTTAATTTATTTTCCCATAATTTTTGCCAGTTGATTTTATTTTTTGCTTGTGCATCCTTTCTCATAATAATAATATTTTATTATTTTATTTTTATTAAATTAACATATTTTTTATAAAAATTTAGAATTTAAGTTGGTGTGATTTTGTAAATATGTCTTTTTTAGATAATAAGGTACTTGTTGTATAAAACATTACATAATAATAGATTAATGATATAATGATTGTGATATTTTTTTTATATTATAAAAGATTATTTTTTTTGGTATTTTTTTGTTTTTTCTTAGATTTTTACATTTGAAAATGTAATTTTAACTCCTTTTTTTTTAATTTTAATATTTTTTTTTATGGATTATTTTTTTAATAAAAAAATACATATTATTAAATGATTAGTTATTTTACTTTTTTTTTATATTATATAAAATAAGGAAAAATGTGATATTAATGGATGATATTCGAGATATAATTTATAAACATGCATTATTAAATGCAGCTAAACATAAAGGAAAAGCAAATCCTAAAGCAGTAATGGGCTCAATAATGAGTCAAGAAGCAGAATTAAGAAGTAAAGCAAAAGAAATAGGTCAATTATTATCTGGCGTAGTTGATGAAGTTAATAATTTATCTGCGGATGAACAGAAAAGTGAAATGGAAAAATATGATGTTAAAGTAGAGGCTAAAAAACCTGCAAAGCCTAAAGAAAAAGGTTTAGGTGAATTACCAGGTTCACATGAAAATGTTGTTATGCGTTTTGCACCAAATCCTAGTGGACCATTACATATTGGACATTCACGTGCAGCAATACCAAACGGGGAATTTGTTAAAAAATATGATGGTAAACTCATATTACGTATTGAAGACACAGATCCTAAAAGAGTATTTGAACCAGCATATGAATTAATACCTGAAGATTTAAAATGGTTAAACATTGAACCTGATGAAATATATTATCAATCTGATAGATTTGAAATATATTATAAATATGCGGAAGAATTAATAAAAAAAGGCAAAGCTTATATGTGTACTTGTGATGGTGGGGATTTCAAAGAATTAAAAGATAATTGTCAACCATGTCCTCATAGAAGCAATAGTGTTGAAGAAAACTTAAAATTATGGGAAGAATTCCCAAAAATGAATGCTGGAGAAGCAGTACTACGTGTAAAAACAGATATTAAACATAAAAACCCTGCAATACGTGATTGGGTTGCAATGAGAATAGTTGATGAAGAACATCCAAGATTAGGTAAAAAATATAGAATTTATCCTATGATGAATTTCTCAGTAGCAGTAGATGATCATTTAATGGGAATGACACATGTACTACGTGGAAAAGACCATATGGCAAACAGTGAAAAACAAGAATATTTATACAAACACATGGGTTGGGAAATACCAGAATTCATCCATTATGGTCGTTTAAAAATGACTGATGTTAAACTATCCACAAGCGAAGCTAAAAAAGGAATAGAAGAAGGAAAATACTCTGGATGGGATGATCCAAGACTTGGAACATTAAGAGCACTAGCAAGAAGAGGAATACAATCAGAAACAATAACACAACTAATGAAAGAAATAGGTATTAAAATGAACGATTCAGCAATAAGCTGGAAAAAAATATACGGACTAAACAGAAACATAATAGAAGATAAAGTAAACAGATACTTCTTCGTAGCAAACCCAATAAAAATACAAATTAAAGGAGAATATCCAGAACTAAACGTAGAAATACCATTACATCCAGATTATCCAGAAAAAGGAAACCGCCAACTAAAATTCAACGGTGAAGTATACATACCAGAAAAAGACAACAACAATGGAACAGTAAGACTAATGGATGCAGTTAACATAAAAATAGAAAACAACAACTACGAATATTTAAGCGAATCATTTGAAGAAGCAAAAGAAGCAAAAGCAAAAATCATACACTGGATACCAAGTAAAGAAACAATACCTGTAGAAATAATCATGCCAGATGCAACAATAACCAAAGGACTCGCAGAAAAAGATACAAACAACATAAAAGAAGGAGAAATAGTACAATTTGAAAGATTCGGATTCGCAAAACTAGATAAAAAAGAAGAAAACAAACTAACATTCTACTACACACACAAATAAAATTTAAAAAAATAGGAGGGAACACATCATGAAACCTGAAAAATTTGGATTTGGACTAATGAGACTACCATTAAAAGATGAAACAGACTTTGAAAGTATAGATATAGAACAACTAAAACAAATGGTGGATTTATTTATAGAAAAAGGATACAACTACTTCGATACAGCATACCCATATCATATGGGAAAAAGTGAAGAAGCAATAAAAGAAACACTAGTGGAAAGATATCCTCGTGAAAAATTCCTCCTAGCAGACAAACTCCCACTATTTTTCATAGAAAAAGAAGAGGATATGGAAAGAATATTCAAAGAACAACTAGAAAGATGCGGAGTTGAATACTTTGACTACTACTTACTACACAATCTTAGTAACTGGACAAAAAAAGCATACACAGAAATAGACTCCTTTGCATTTGTAAGAAATTTAAAAGAAGAAGGAAAAATAAAACACCTTGGAATATCATTTCATGACAATGCAAAACTACTAGATAAAATACTAACACAACATCCAGAAATAGAATTCGTCCAACTACAAATAAACTACCTGGACTGGGAAAATAAAAGTATACAATCTAAAGAATGCTATGAAGTATGTAAAAAACATAAAACACCAATAATCATAATGGAACCATTAAAAGGTGGAACATTAATAAACATACCAGAAGATGCAAAAAACAAACTAAAAGAATACAAACAACAATCCATTATATCCTGG
The DNA here is from genome assembly GCA_964547125.1 of uncultured Methanobacteriaceae archaeon. Classification (GTDB taxonomy): domain Archaea; phylum Methanobacteriota; class Methanobacteria; order Methanobacteriales; family Methanobacteriaceae; genus Methanobrevibacter_A. Next base: position 56,722 of record CAZJLS010000001.1, read on the forward strand.
CCATTTAGATTTTTAGAAGGACTGGATAACATAATAACAGTTCTCTGCGGAGTATCAAATCTAACACAAATGAAAGAAGATATTAAAATAATGGAAAACATCCAAGCATTAAACGAAAAAGAATTAAAAACAATAAACGAAGTAATAGATATAATAAACAGTCAAATAGCTATACCTTGCACATCATGTAACTACTGTGTTGAAATATGCCCTCAAAAAATACCAATACCAACATACTTCACATTATACAATGACCAAAAACAAATGGGATGGCAACAATTTTCAGCACAACAAGTATACTATCGAACATACGCTTTAAAAGATGAATATGGAATGGCTTCAGATTGTATTAAATGTGGAGACTGTATACGAAAATGCCCACAACACATAAACATACCATCAAACTTGGAAGATGTTTATGAAGAATTAGAAAAAACAATGTTCGATTAAAAAAAAATAGAAAAAGAATTGAAAAATTAGAGTAATATATTTAATTTTTATTTTTTATTCTAATTTCTTTTTAATAGTGTCTGGTGAAATCCAAACACGATGACGTCTATAATTAACATAAACTTCATCTGGTCTAACATCAATTATAATACTTGAATAAGATTCATTATTATAGTTAAAAATAATAGTATCTCCAGATTTCAATTCAACATCCATATTATTAATTTTAACTTTTATTTTAAGACCGCCACGCCCATCTAAAGTTCTTCTAGGACTTGTAACTGGAGTTATTGTATCATCATCACTATCACTAATACTTACTTCATGATCAAATGGGACAATAGTTTCATTACTGAGTTTATTATCACTTTCAGTTTTAAATACAGTTTGAGTATAATTACTTTCATTTTTATTCAGTGTTTGATCCTCAGCAGTATCAGTTTCTTTATTTTTACCAGTAATTTTATTAATACTTATTTCACTTAATCTTTCATAGAATTTATCTATTTTATTACTTGCATTTTCAATTTTTCTTTGGTCTGAATCCTTATATTCGAAATTTTCATATGGAGTCATTGTTTCATTATCATCATATAACTCCAATATTTCTCTATTTTCATTAGTGTGAATTGGTGTTATAACTCCTGAATCATCTGCTTCATCAGGTTCACTAGATTTAATTGCTTTTTGCACTTCATCTTCTGGTGAAACAAACATTTTATTTTCTATTGCATGTTCTGTGTAGATAACTCCATTATCCTTTTCATCAGTTTCAGCATCTTCAGCTTCTTTTTTCACTTCTTCTACTTTAACTGTTTCTTCTTCAGCTTTTGGGAATATTGGAGGTTTTTCAACTGAAGATTCAATTTCAGAATCTTGTGTGTAAGGTACAATTTCTTCTACTTCACTTTCTTCTCCATAACTTGTGAAAGTAGGTGTTATACTATTATCACTTTCTGTTATTGGAGTTACAGTATTTGGAGTTGTGTCTTCTTTTTTAATAGTGTCATTTATTGCAGTTTTCAATGATTGTAATCTTGATTCTTCAGTATTATCATTATTAAATATCTTTTTGATACCTGCACTTATTCCACTACCACTAATAATATTAAATGTGTTAGAATTGCCTTTATTTTCACTTTCACCTTCAAGACTTGGATATGAATAAGTTAAACTTTCATATTCTTCATCTTCAGGGTTACTTGTTAATATGTTTGTAACAGATTTTTTTAAAAGTACAGTATCTACAGTTCTTGTATTAACATTATAATAGGTTCTTATCCAGAATATTGAACCTATTCCAATTAATGATATCATTAAAATAATTATTATTGCAATCGAATTCATCTCTCCAAATATCCTCACACTAAATTTATCATTAAAAACATATTTTTTTGTTATAAAAAAAATTTTCCATAATATATTAATAAAAATTTATTATTAATATTATACTATATTAAATAAGGTAATTCATAATAAATAAATATTAGTTTTTGTACTTTTTTATAAAAAATTTATTATTCAAAAAATTACTTAAAATATAAAAAAATTGGATTTTGATTAGATATGGCAGTTAAAATTAATGAAAATTATCTTTTATTACAAAGTAGTTATCTTTTTGTTGAGATAGAAAGACGTGTAAGTAAATATCAAGAAGAAAACCCTGATAAAGATGTTATTAAAATGGGTATTGGTGATGTGACAAAACCTTTAGCTAAAACCGTTATAAATGCATTTAAAGATGCAGTTGATGAAATGGGAAATCCTGACACATTTAGAGGATATGGTCCAGAACAAGGATATGATTTTTTACAAAAAGCTATAATTGAATGTGATTTTAAACCTAGAGGCATTGATTTATCTCTTGATGAAGTATTCATAAGTGATGGAGCTAAATGTGATACTGGTAATATTCAAGAAATTTTTGGAATAGATAATACTATTGCAGTAACTGATCCAGTATATCCTGTATATGTAGATACTAATGTAATGGCAGGTAGAACAGGACCAATACAAGATAATGGAATGTTTGAAGGAATAGTTTACTTACCATGTACTGAAGAAAATAATTTCGTACCTGAACTTCCAAAAGAACCAGTAGATATCATATACTTATGTTTCCCTAACAATCCGACTGGAGAAGTATTAACAAAAGATCAATTAAAAGTATTTGTAGACTATGCACTTGAAAATGAGGCAATAATATTATTTGATGCAGCATATGAATGTTTTATAACTGAAGATAATGTTCCTCACTCAATATATGAAATACCAAATGCTAAAAAAGTTGCAATAGAATTCAGAAGCTTATCAAAAACAGCAGGATTTACTGGAACAAGATGTGCATACACAGTAGTTCCTAAAGAATTAAAAGTAAAAGCATCAAATGGTGAAGAAGTATCTATAAACAATCTATGGAATCGTAGACAAACAACCAAGTTTAATGGGGTATCTTATCCTGTACAAAAAGCAGCAGAATCAATCTACACTCCTGAAGGTCAAAAAGAAATCAAAGAAAACATAGAATACTATAGTAAAAATGCAGAAACCATAAGAGAAGCATTCATCAAAATAGGATTAAACACTTATGGTGGAGTAAACAGTCCATATGTTTGGGTAAAAACACCTGAAGGTGTTAGTTCATGGGACTTCTTTGACATATTGCTTAATGAAGCAAATGTAGTTGGAACACCAGGTGCAGGATTTGGACCAAGTGGTGAAGGATACTTAAGACTAACAGCATTCAACACACACGAAAACACCAAAGAAGCAATGGATAGAATAAGCAAACTATCCTTCTAAATATTTTTTTTTAGAGAAAAATATTAAAATATTACTATTTTCTCTATTTGAGCCTTATTTTTTTTTTACTTTTCAAACTTGAAAAAAGAGGATAAAAGATGATATCTGGAATAGAAATATTAAACGATAATGATGATTTTATAGATATATTTACAAAAACCGGTTCATTAGCATATGAAAAACAAAGAATACTCAATGAATTACTAGAAGGAGATATTGGTAATTTAAATATAGAAGAAAAAGTTCTAGAATTTAAAAATTACACATTCCCAATACAAATACTAGGAACACTATCATTAAATGATAATATGTGGTACTGGGCATGGGATAATCAAGATGTAGGTTTTTCTGAAGACATAATACAGGATGCAAAAAAAATCAAAGAAATCGGAGATAAATACAACATAACCGAATTCAACAATAGGATGTTATCAAATGTTGATATAGATTCAATACACACAATACTAATGCCAACATCAACATTAATAGATGCAGATGCATATTATGGTGCTCAAGAGGGAGATTTAGTAATATTTGTAGCAATACATTCCGAAGAACTAGAACTAATTGATGATATAGATGTATTTGCAAGAATATATAATAATTTTGTTAGAGACTACAAAGTAAAAGCAGTAAAAGCACTAGAAGGATACAGTAAACTTAAAGGATATGAATTCAGAGACGAAATAGAATTTGCAGTAGTTAAAACAAAACAACAAAGAGTAATTGTAGGATTTTCAGAACAAGGAAATCTAACAAATATACAAACAATGAAATAAAAAAAATTAATATAAAAATGTTTTTTTTGGGTTTAATATGGATGAATTATTAGAAGAAATAGAATATGAAATAACACTACTAATTAAATCAGGATTCTATGATAATGAAGAAATAAATGAAATAATAGAAGAACAATTTATAGATGAAAACCTAAACAAATATAAAATAAATAATATAATAAACAACAAAAACATAGAATATGAAAAAAGCATAAATAAAGAAAATCTAGAATACTTTAACAAACTAGAACAAACATTCAACATATTAACAGAAAAACATGAAATAGTTTGCATACATAATGCAGGCTTTGAATTTGAAGAAGGTGTAAATGATGCAATAGAAATATACACTCACCTCTTCAACAATAAATACACACCAAAAGGATTTGTATTCTACACATTCACTGACATAGAATATGCAATAGAAACAAATGAACTATTTTTAAGCTTTGGAGATTACAAACAAGATAAAAATTTAGCATTAACTATAGGAAAACAGATTAAAAAAACACTAGAAGAAAATAATTTAACAGTAATCTGGGATGAAAATATAGACGAACAGATTCAAATAAAACCATTCAATTGGATGAAAAAGTTTGATGAGACAAAAACATATGAAATGGAAGGATCAGTAGATTCATACATTAAACTACATGAAACTCCATAAAAAAACTCTCTTTTTTATGAAAATACAAAATTTAAAATTACTAGAAGAAATAATCTCTACTTGTGGAAATTGGACATGCTTAGAAATAGCCCCAGATTCAATATATTTAGAATTTTCAAACACACAAATATACAATGATGACTATCCAAATTCAACAGAATTAATACTAAGATTTGGGGAAAACACATTATTAAATATTTATTATGATGAAATTGAAGATATTAAACAATTAGTAAATGAGGATAATACTCTTAATAATTCATTTAAAGAGTTTTCATTTAAACTTAAAAAAGAAGAATTTAAATTTCAAAACATAGAATACAGAGAAACACTTAAAAAAAATTATAAAAAATATTTATCATTAAATAATAATGAATATTCAGATTTTACATTATCATTTGAACTAGAAAAGTTTGCAATATTTGTTGGTGGGGATTTGTTAAATCTTTTCAATGATTTTGAAAGTTTAACTGAATTTGATATTAAAAAACTTTCAAACAAATGGTGCAGACATTATCTTAAGTATTGGAATAAAAAATTAAAAGGAGAAGAATATACTCCTAATCAATTTTTCGAATCAAAAATTTAAACTTTTTATTTTTAATATCTTTCTTCAGTATCTTCCCAATCTGGAGATTTTGCTGGAAGGAAGGTTAAAACTGCTGTTGTTCCTAAAAGGATAATAGTTAAACCTATGATAAATATAATAGTTTCAAATGAAGCAGTACTGAGAATATCTATCATACCTCCAATCCAAACGATTAATACAACAATTGGAAGAATATATTTAACAACAATTAACCATGTTTTACCTAATTTAATACTTTTACTGTTACGATTCAATAAGTCAAGTATTTTTTCGGCTTTGAAAATCCATGCAAATATTATACATTCAACAACAATTGCAAGTAATAATGCAATTTGATTAACAAATGTATCAACAATTCCAAGGACATATCCTCCAGAACCGGTTGCATAAATCATAGAAACAATGGCTGCAAAAATTAAAAGTATTGTCATTGCTTTACTTCTTGTAATATTAAATTTATTCTGTATTGAAAAGGATAGTGGTTCTATTGTGGATAAGATACTTGTAAGTCCTGCAAGATAAACAGTTAAAAAGAATAATGGTCCTATAATATATGCCCATTGTCCAATAACATTAAATGCAGTAGGATATACAACAAATACTAGTCCGGTTCCTTGTGCAACTAAATTTGGAACTGGAACTCCACTTTGAAGGGACATATAACCTAAAATGGAGAAAACACCTAAAGCAGCGAAATTTTCAAAACCACAATTAGCTATAGCAATTCCAAGTGTATTTGTTATTAAATCAGTATCTTTTTTAGTATAACTTGCATATGTGAATGCAATTGCCATTCCTAAACTTAGTGAAAAGATAATTTGTCCAAATGCAGCCATCCAAATATTAAAGTCAAGTAAAAGTGACCAGTCTGGTGAAAATAATTCATTTAAACCTATGAATGCGCCAGGTAAGGTTAATGCATATAATACGATAATAATCATAATTACAAAAAGTGATGGGACTAAAATTTTAGATACTCTACCTAAACCTTTTTCTAAATCTCTATGTGATATAAACCATATTATAAACCATGTTACAAGCATAGCAATTGCTATAACTGGGATGAATGTTGTAATTCCATTTAATGAGTCTGTAGATTGTAGTAATGTTGTGCCAAAGAATAGATTTGGATCTGCTCCCCATCCTTTAAAGAAACTTAATATTAAATAAATTCCATCCCAACCTAAAATTACAGAATAATAAATAAGAATCATAAACACTCCAACTGCTAAAAGCCAACCAATATATTCGCATTTTGTGTTTATTTTTCTAAAGGCTTTTGCAATTGATGATTTGTAGTGATATCCAACACCATATTCTAAAACAAGAAATGGAATTCCCATAAGTAAAATAGCTACAAGGTATGGTATGTAAAATGCTCCTCCGCCGCTACTGTATAATACATATGGATATCTCCATATATTTCCTAATCCGACTGCTGAACCTATCATTGCTAGAAGAAATGATAGATTACTTCCCCATTCATTTTTATCCACGTTACTCATATAATCATCAGTTTTTTTCTACTATTTTTTTTACTCTTAGTTATTTTGTATTTTTTTATAATAAATTTTATAAAGGTTTAAAAATAAATTTATCTTTTGGATTGATTAATTTATAATTGAAATATGTTTTTTTTATTTTGATTAGTTTATTTTTAAATTAATTTTATTTTTATAAATTATTATTAATCGGTTTTTATTAGGAGATTTATAAATTTATGACTTGTAGTATTTTAGTTGGCGGAGCATGGGGTGATGAAGGTAAAGGAAAA
>CAZJLS010000002.1:0-24822 GCA_964547125.1 uncultured Methanobacteriaceae archaeon
ATCATTCCAACAAGTTTTCCATCATCTAGGGTTGATTTTTGATTTTTTTTGGTGAGAAGAAAATGGGGTTTCCATTTTTTTGGGTGTTTTCTTCTCTTTTTTTTATGACTATCTTTTAATTAGGTTTAATGTTAATTATTTTAATATTTTTATTCTTTTTTTAATTATTCTTATATTGTTTTTAATTATTTTTATTCGTTAGGTGTAATTCTCTTTTTAATAATGTTTAATGTATATCACCTCCATATTTTATGGTGTTTTTTCCAATAAAAAATATGGGAAAAACCCATTTTAGTTAAAAATATCCAAACCATTAATTTATCATCTCTCAAGACATGGAAAGTTGCTCTATAAAATTATGTAATGCTTTTATAATTTTTCTTTTAGCTTGGGTACTATTCTCTTTATATCCCGGTTCTGCAACACCTACTAAATTTTTACCTTCAATAGTAATATAATGTAACTCATCATTGGTACTGTTTATATTATCTATTTTTTCTATTTTATCCCATCCATATTGTTTTATGATTTCTTTTTGGAGATTTTGGTTTAGTTGGTATGTTCTAATATATGCTTCTTGGAATATTGGGTCTGGGTAGGTGTAGGTATGTGTTAGTATATTGGTGTATTTGTTTAGGATATTCATGTTTTTAATCACCTCTCTTTTTTTTGTAATTTTTTATTATCTCTTACCTTAAGAGATAGTGGAAAATTTCAAAGCATAAAAAAATTTTTTATGGTTCGTATTTTCGTAGGTCTGGTTGGTTGTTTTCACATAGTTTGCAGACAGTATTGGTATAGTATATAAAACCGTAAATGTATTTTATGATGAATTTGATGTTCATTTTTTTTCTTGTCTCCTGTATGATTTTTTTTGTGTGTGGTGTTATGTACGAACTGTACAATATTATATATGTTTTAATATTATATAAATATTTCTATTAAATTTTTATAAAAAAAAATTTAAAAGAAGTTTTCATCGAAGTTAATGATGTTTGCTTTGATTTCAACAAAACCAAAATCATTAATTAATGTTTCAATAACATTAATACCAGCAACGATTGGGTCTTGTCCTTCTTCTTTACTTGCAAGTTCAAATGCAAGTTCATAGAAGTCACCAGAAAAATCATTGTTTTCAAGGTAGTATGTGTCTGTCATGTTTTCATTTTTAAAAGTTAATATAAATACCATAATTTTTGTCTCCTCTTTATGTGTTATGTACTATTATATATGTTTTAATAGTATATAAATGTTACGGTTTATATTATGGGAAAATTTAAATATAACCTAAAAACAAACAAAAAAATATATGACTATTTTTTAAAAGGGTAAAACTACAACATAAATAATAAAAACAAAAAAAAGGGGATGAAAAAACAATGATACCAATAATAGATATAATCATCAAACACACCAATAACAATAGAGAAATATATGTACCTGAAAAATACATAGGACATGAATGTGTAGTGATGGAAAAAGACAATGTAACAATTGAAAATGGAAAAATAACAAACATAAAAAAACCAAATGAAGGAATTATAAAACTCATACGCCCAAGTAACAGATGCGGTAGGTTTGGTATACCTATAACATATTTAAATAAGGAACTTGTTATTTTAGTTAGAGATATGTACTAATAAAAAACAGGATAAAAACTTATTATTTGGGTAATGGGTAATTATATATACTTGTTTTTATTAAAAATATTAATAAAAATTACCTATTTATTTATGGGATTGAGATTAACTTTCAAAATGTTATTATAAATTTGATTAATTGTGAGGTGAAAATAACTATGTCAGATTTTGGTGAAAATATAAAATTCACAAAAGATACTGGTGAAGTTTTAGAAGTAAATCAAAAATATATCGGAATCAAATCAAGAGAAGATAACATAATGAGCATAAACTTCAGAGTACCAAAACAAGATGCACAAGTAATACAACAATACTTTAAATTATTTGGAATGATAGAACCATTTAAAATGGATATATGTGACACTGGAGATCAAGCAGTATTTTTTAGAGGAATATCTCCAATACTTGAAAAAAATGAAAATGGAAAAGAATACTCATTTATCGCATTAACTCTACAAGAATCATTAAAAACTGTAGATCAAAGAGAAGAAGAATTATGTCATGAATGTACTGGATGTGGAATACATACAGATAATCCTGAAGATTTAGGAAGACTAATCTAAATGGAGGATTTTTTATGGAAGGCACATTAGATGAAATAGTTAAAAAAGAAAATATTGCACTTGAAGATTATGTAAGCTTTCAAAAGGATAATGGAGATATACTAGCAATAAATACAAACTATGTAAAAATTAAACAAAGACAAGATAAACTAATGGGTTTTACTATAAATGCAACACCAAAATACATTAAAGAGATAATTGAATACTTTGATGATGTAAATAATGTTGGAGAGTTAAAGTATAATATTTCAAATACTGGTTTTGTACCTGTAAATTTTAGAGGTTTAACTCCAGTAAAAATACAGCCACAATCACAAACAGAAAACAAGTTTAAAATATCTTTATTATTTGAACCGGTAAAATATCAAAAAGATACTTATGAAGATTCATGCTGTGATACATGTGTATTTCATTTAATAAAATAAAAATATTTGAGGGTGTAAGTATGGATTCAGAGATATGTGATTATATTATTCTTGAAAAAACAAAATCTAAGGAACAATTAAAAATTAAACAGGAATATGTTGGGATAAAATCAAGACAAGATAGGACTATGGCAATACATTATAAAGCACCGATGGAAGACACTATTGAATTAGAAAGATTCTTTGATAATTTTAATCCTACTGAAAAGATAAATTTGGATATTGGTGGAACTGGTGCAATTGGTACAAATTATAGGGGTATGCTTAAAGGAAAAGATAATAAGTTATCTGAAGATTTTGATTATCAAATTTTAATGCTTGAAGAGTTTAAATGTCCTAAAAAAGGTGAGTTTAGACAAGTTAAAAAGAGTTCAAGATTTGTAAATAAATTAGCAAGAGAAAAGAGTACAGTAAAACAAAAATAATTTTTATTTGTTATAGGTTTCTTTAAACCATTTTACTGTTTCTTTTAATTGTTCTTTGAATTTTGTTTCATCTACTTTGAAGTTTATTTTATCCATATTTTCAACAGATGCGTAGGAGTGTTTTATATCTCCGGGTCTTGGGTCTAAATATTCTGGTTTTATATCTGTTTTTAGTACTTCACTTATTATTTGGTATAGTTCGTTTATTGTGTATGCTTTCCCTGCAGCTATATTTATTATTCCATTGTAGTTTGATTTTGCAGCTTTTATATTTGCTTTAACTATGTCTTTTACATATATGAAGTCTCTTGTTTGTTCTCCATCACCATAGATTATTGGTTGTTTTTTGTTTATTATGCTGTGTATGAATTTTGGTATTACTGCTGCATATTGGCTGTTTACATCTTGTTTTGGTCCGAATACATTGAAGTATCTAAGTGCAGTGTATTTTAGACCGTAGGTTTCATAGAATGTTTTAAGATATATTTCGCCTATTGCTTTACTTGCTGCATATGGGCTTGTAGGCATATATTGTTCTGTTTCTTTTAGTGGCATGTTTGGATTTTCACCATATATTGCACTACTGCTTGAAAATATTATTTTTTTTATGTTACTGTCTTTTGCTGCTACTAGTAGTTTTATTGTTCCATCTACATTATTTGAGTGGGTGTTTAGTGGTGTTTCTACACTTTGTGGCACACTTGCTGCTGCTGCTAGGTGGAATACATAATCTTGGTTTTCGAGTATTTGTTGTAGGTTTGCTGTGTTTAGGTCATCTTTTATTATTTTTAGGTTTGGGTGTTCTGGATTTTTCAGGTTTTCTTTTTTTCCTGTGGAGAAATTGTCTAGTATTGTTATTTGGTTGTTGTTTATTAGTTCATCAGTTATGTGTGAGCCTATAAATCCTATTCCTCCGGTGATTAATATGTTTTTGTTTTTCATTTTCTTTTTTTACACCCATTTCTTTTTGATAATTTTTATTGTTTTTATTTTTTGTTTTTTTTGTTTTATTATGTTTTTTATTAAAAAAAATTTTTTAGTTAAACCTAAACTTTTTCTTTTAATTAATACTTCAAAAACCCTAACAAATCAAATATAAAATTATTTATTACAAATCATACCTAATTAATAATTATATGATAAGTCTAAGTAATGAGATGTATTTAATTATAGGATACCTAATTACAATATTAGTGTCAATAATAATGGCTAAAGGATTAAAACTACCATTACTACCTGAAAAGCCAATAAGATACTCATTTGAAGTAAGTGCAATATTCCCAACACCAATAATCGCAATGGGAATACTAGCAATATTCTATAGATTAGAATATACATTCTTATTCCATGGATTAATACTTTCAGTAATAATTGGAATACTATCAGCAATATTTACCAAATACTTATTCTACCATGTATTCCCAAAACCTCCCAAAGGAGGTAAATAAACAATGAATATACTAATAGGAATAATAATAGCAACAATAGTCTCACTTCTAAACTTCACAATAATAGATACTTATTTTGGACTTCCAGAACAAGCTGGAGTATTAGGTGCAAAAACAGTTGGGGAAGACATTAAAAAAAGAGGAGGAGACCTTGCAGGAGGATACTTCCAAGGAAACATCCTATGTTCACCTGATGCATCAGCAGGAACACTCATATCTTCAATAGCAATAACATTCTTAGGATACCAAGGAGGACTAATCGCAGCACTAATAATACTAATAGGAAACAGACTATGTGCAGACCCAGGATATGCAGGAACAACAGGAACCCTCACAATGACCGTAATAATATTCCTTTTAAGCTTTATAGGAATAGATCCTGCAATGTGCGTATGTGGATCAATAATAAGTATTACCCTAATCCAAGGAATATATCATAAATACTCCTCAAAACTACTTGGAAACATAGCAAAAAAGATGAACAGATACACAAAAGATGGTGAATAATATTGGTTAATGAAGTATACATAACAATCATTGGTATAATAATCATACTAATGACACTCAGAACATTAATCACACAAAACCGAGTTGAAAAACTATTATACATAAATGTTATAGACTTTGGAATAACAGGAATAATAGCACTATACTCACAATCAATGTTTGGTTTTATAGTAGCAGCAACATTCTTCATAACCAGTACAATAAGCAGTAATGCAATAGCATATACTCTAAAAAAATTAGATAAAGAAATAGTCCTAGAATAAGTGATAAAACATGATAAACATAATAAACTACATCAATATGACTAGTATTTCCGTAATACTACTTATAATAGGAACAATAGGCATAATACTACTTAAAAAACCATTAGATAAAATAATAATGTTATCATTAGTAGATGCAGGACTATTCTTAGCAGTAGTAACAGCACAATATTTAGATGTTGCATTAATAATAGCAATACTAAGCCCACTATCAATAATCATCTTCCTATTATCATTTATCAAAATAAACCAAATAAGAAAAACAAAGATAGAAGGTGGAGAACATGTTTAATGTAGAAATATTCTTCTATCTTGGAATATTATTATCAATAATAGGAAGCATAGCAGTAGTTTGGGGTCCAGGAGTAAAAGACCCAATAGTAAGAACAATAAACACTGAAATACCTGGAATAGGTGTAAGTTTAATACTCTTAAGCTACAACCACACACTAGCATTACTAACATTCATAACAACAACTGTAGTAATAACACTAATACTATTCAGAGCAATAACAAGACTAGAAGAACTGGGGGCAGATGTATGAACATAGGTAAAATATGGAATAAACTAGCAAAACCTAAAAACATCCCAAGACTATTTGCAGTAATAATGGGAATAGTATTAGTAATAGGTTTCATAGTGCCAATGGAATTAAACCCAGACCAACTATACACAAGACCAGCCCCACAAAGCCAAATAGAAAACACCACTTCACATCTAGCACCATACGACCGTGGAGGAGAAGTACTAAAAACTCCAGGAATAATACACCCTCAATATCCAGAATACGAACCAGAGTTAGGACTAATAATAGCATATATGACTCCAATAAGTGAATTTATGAGTGGAATAAGTAAATACTTCGGAACAACAATATACTCATCACCTGGAGGTTTAATAGACGAAATATTATACTACACAAGAGGATTCGACACAATACTAGAATCCAGCATATTAATGATGGCATTTGTAATAAGCTCATGGCTTGCACTAAACTTCACAATGAACCATAAGAATGAAGAAGAAACCATAAAAAAAGACCTGAAAAAAGCAATAAATGAAGGTAAAAAACTAAATCAAGATGTTGAAGAAAACAACAGAATAGTGCACATCAAACAAAACAGGAGGGATAACTAATGGTATTCATACCAACAACAGTGCCCTCAATATACTTAAATATGTACCTTCCAGCAATATACACTGGACTAATAATTGCATTTATAGGTTTAATAGGTATCGCAATAGAAAAAAGAGATATTCAAATATTAATACTCACAGATCTTATGGGTCTTTCAATGCTTATAATTGTTGGAGCATTAGGAACAGATCTTGCAGAAGCACTAGTACTACCAGGACTTGTAGTTGAACTTGCAGAAACATTAGCAATAAGTGAAATACTATTATCTCGTGAAATGCATAAAAAAGATAAAAAAGCAAGCTTCTTACCCTTACCATTAGTAGATGACATGGAAATATTAACCACAGCACCAAATTTCATTGCACTAATACTAATAGCATATGGAATATGGTTAAGTGGATTTACTGGAGGTGCCGTAGCTGGTGGAGGAATAGTATTTTACATATTCTCACGTAAAGCTAGAGGATTACCATTTAATGTTATTAATGGTTTAAGCGGTATTAGTGGTCTTGGTTGGATGTTATGGATTATAGCATTCTTAATATTCTTTGTAATGCCAAAATTCTGGCTTTTAGCATTATTGCTTTCAGCATTCGGACTTCTAATTAAAGTAGGAAGTAAAATAGGATTAATAGGCTCTTTCATGAGAGAAGAATACAAAAGGGAGTAAAAAATAAGCATGTTTATTGAAGATTTAGGTGGAAATATACTTGGAACAGTACCATTAGGAGATATTGTATTCTACATAAACCCATTCCATTTATTCATGCTAGTGGTTATTTTACTCTTTACACTCTTAATATGTATAAGTAAAACAGAAACACAAGTTGAAGCAAGTTATGGTAAACTAGAAGATACTAAAAAAATTATAGGTTTATCAGAATTTAAACAACGTCGTTTCTTAGCAATTATCTGTGGTATAGCCACAGCAGGTGCTATGGTTACTGGAGACTTATATAACTTCACATTATTCATGGCACTTGTAGGTATTGTAAATATTGGTATAGTATCAGCAGTTAAAGAAATAAGTGTTTTAGATGCAGCATACCAGTATGGATTAATTGCAATGATGTGTGGTTTGCCTTTATTTGGAGGGGCAAGTATCATACTAGCATCTAGTGGAACATTAAGCCTACTTGAATTAGGAAGCATACATGCAACTCCAATGATGATATTTGGGGCAATATTAATGTTTATTGGTGTTATGGGCGAATCAGGTATTGCACCATTTTTCGCAACAAAAGCAGAAATGTTTAGAACTGCAGGATCACCATTTATACTTATAATCCATTTAAGCTCATTATTCATATTAATTAGAGCTGTTGAAATTTTATTAATAATTGTAGGAGTATTATAAAAAAAGAAAAAAATAATTTGTAGTTGATGATGATGAATATTTTAAAAATTGTATCTGGCATTGTTTTAATACTTTCATTTATAGGTATTGTTTATGGTTTCTTTGCTACTGCTTATGTTACAATGGCATTAGCTATAGTTTGCATACCATTTTTCATTTTATCTATTGGTTTATTAAGTATGTCTAGTCCAAAAGAAGATGAAATAGATGAAAGAAATGAAGAACCATTTACAGGATATTAATCACAACTTTGGAGTTTTATTATGAATTTAATGTTGAATATTATTGTGAATATCTTAATAGCATTTATTCTTGGAAGTTTGCTATTAGGATTGCACCGAAAAGTTATGGCTCGTATTCAGCTTAGGCCAGGTCCTCCAATAATACAATATTTATTACATAGTCTTAAATTCTTCTTTAAAGAAACAAGCTTTTTAAAATCTGCTTCACTACCATTTTATATTGCAATTGTTGTTATTTATTGTGGTGTTTGGATTGCAGGTATTATTGAAGGACCGGTAATGAATGGGTCATTGTTGATAATATTCGGTATTTATGCTATTCAAAAGATTATGGAACATAATGCTGGAAGTAGTAGTGGTTCACCTTATGGTAAACTAAGCTGTGTCAGAGCAGTCTTTTCTGCATCTGCAGAGTTACCATTATTTGCATCACTTGCATTAATATTTCTAAAAACTGGAACTATGAATATTGCAGCACTTACTTCTTATCAAGCATGTAATGGGCCTTTAGCATTATCTATGCCTTTTGCAGCATTTATGTTCTTCACATTGGTAATAAGTAAATCTCCATACAATCCATTTTCAATTACTCATGCTAAAGAATTAGTTAGTGGTTATGAAACAGAACATTATGGTTTCCTTAGAGGATTTTTAATGTTTACTGATAGTATTTCATGGTATATGTTACTATGGGTTTTCTTAACAGTTTTCTTTGGGCCTATAAGTTTACTGTGGATGATTATAGCTATGATTATAATTACAATAATTACAGGTTTTATCAGTGCTTTAACACCAATGTTAAACCCTAATCATTCTGTAATGATGCAAATTACAATAGCAGTAATTTGTATATTTGCAACTTTAATAACAATTATCTTATAATAAATTTAAAAGGAGGATTATGATTAATTATGAATAAAGAACAAGATTTCACATTACTGGTTTCATTTATTGCATTAGGTATTGCAGTATGTGGTGCCTTAATATGCTTCTTACAAGGAAGTATTGGATTTATGCAAGGATTGCCATTAGTAATAATTGGTTTAATTCTTTTCCCACTTGTACTTAAAAGCAATTCAGATAAAATATCAGAGTTTAATGAAAAATTAGAAAAAGTAATGTTCTTTGTTACATTAATCATAATTGCAGTATCATTTATTTACTTGTATACAATGGTTTAAAAATAAATTTAGAGGTTTTTTATAATGGATGTAATTTCACTACTCATATACATGTTATTTTTTGTTCTTGGATCTGTTATTGGATTGAAAACAAGTTATAATTGGCATGGTGAGATTTATGTAATACAAAAAATAGATATTATAGCATTAATAATGTCTGTAATTGGTTGGGTAATCTTAATTAATTATAAAATTTTACCTACAAATTATTTAACAATTTTAATCGCTATTGCATTATTCTTAATAGGTTTTGTACTTGAAATGCGTCCAGGTTATGGAAGAAAAGAAACAGTAATAGGAGTATTAATAGGAATATTAATTTGGATATTAAAATATATACAAATATTATAAAAAAGAAATTTGGAGAGTATTATGGCGAAAGATTTGCTTCGTGAAATGAAATTAAGAGAATTGAATTCATATCAATGGCAAGAAGATATTATAAAACCATTATCTAATGAATTTAAGACAAGTACTGGTGATATGAATGAAATATTCCTTGAAAAATTAGATATGAGTCAAATTGATGCTTTACATGCAACATTTGAATCATCAAAACATGAAGCACTATATAGAAAATTATATGTTGATTTGCATTTACATTGGTTTATTGAAGTATTAAATATAATAAATATTGAAGAAGCAAATAAAATCATTCTGCCTTTAGCTAAAAAAATTTTAAAAAACAATACATCTTATGATGTTGCATTAACTGAAGGAAGAAGTGAACTTTTAGAATTACTGAGAGGATTATAGTATGTTTGATGATTTAAAAAACCTATTTAGAAAAACCTCAATACATGTATGTATAGTTAACTGTGGAGGTTGTAATGGCTGTGATGTTGAACTTGTAGCCTTAACAAGTCCACGTTATGATTTAGAACAATATGGTATTTATCTAAATAATAATCCTCGTGAAGCTGATGTGTTATTACTTACTGGAGCAGTAACAGATCATTGGAAGGAAAATTTAAGAAGAATATATACTAAAATGCCAGAACCAAAAATAGTTGTAGCAATTGGAAACTGCCCTCAATCAGGGGATGTTTTCAACCAAGAAGACGGAAGAGTTAATGCACCTGCATCACAATTTATACCAATAGCTGCAGAAGTTCCAGGTTGCCCTCCAAGACCTAATGAAATATTAGAAGCAATACTGGCAGCAGGTCCAGATGCAATAGCAGCAAGAGCAAAAGAAAAATAAAAAGTGGTGAGTTGTTATGATTTTACCAATAGGTCCAGTACATCCAGGTTTAAAAGAACCATTAAGATTAAAATTAAAAACAGAAGGAGAAAAAGTAATAGATGCTGAAATAGACTATGGTTATGTTCACCGCGGAATAGAAAAAATCATGGAAGGAAAAACCTGGCAAAAAGCAATATACTTATCTGAAAGAATATGTGGAATATGTAGCTATGAACACACACAAACATTTGCAGAAACCATAGAATTAATAAGTGATGTTCAAGCACCACCAAGAGCACAATTTTTAAGAGTAATAACAAACGAACTAGACCGTATACAATCACATTTACTAGCTAACTCAACATTCTTTAAAACAATGGACCATGAAACATTATACATGGACGTTCTACAATTAAGAGAATATGCAATGGATGCAATAGAACTATTAACTGGAAATCGTGTTAATATGGGATGGAATGTAGTTGGAGGTGTTAGAATGGATGCAAAACAAGAACACCTAAATGCAATACTGGAACGCATATCCCATATTGAAGAAGACTTTGAACTTCATATAAAACTATTTGAAGAGGGACCATTACTCGGCTTACGTACCAAAGGTGTTGGAGTAATGACACGAGAAGAAGCAATAAAAGGAAGAGCAGTAGGTCCAATAGGAAGAGCAAGTGGATTAAAACATGATTACCGTGAACCTCATCCAACATATAAAGATTACTTTGACTTTAAACCAATATGGAGAAAAGAAGGAGATAATTTTGCACGTACAATGAACAGATACCATGAAATACCACAATCAATAGATTTAATAAAATATGCAATAGAAAACATGCCTGAAGGACCAATAAGAGTTCCTGTAGAAATAGGAACAGGTTTTGCAGAACATCGTAACGAAGCTCCAAGAGGAGAAGTCTTATACATGGCAGAAACAAATGGAAACCTAATAAAACATATCAGTATAAGAACACCAAGTATAATGAACATAGATTCATGTGAAAACTTCATGTTAAAAGATGTTGCAACAGTTGCAGATGCAGTATCAACATATGCATCATGTGACCCATGTATTGCATGTGCTGAGCGAGTAAGCATACTTGATACAAATACAGGTGAAACTAAAATACAATATATGTTTTAAAAGGGAGTTTTTAGGGAGAAAAGTAATTATGACATCAATAATATGGTATATGTATGAATTTGCAAAGAAAAACTGGTTAAAAGGTTTTACCAATGCAAAATCAATGCCGGATGTATCAAGCACACCTAAAAGATTTAGAAATTTCCCCACAGTAATAAAAGAAAATTGTATAGGGTGTGGATCATGTACAGCATCATGCCCATCACCAAATGCAATAAAATTAATAAGAGACACAGACACAGCATCTGGAGAAGGGTTAACATACCCAGTATTTAATAAAAGTAGCTGTATAAGATGTGGATTTTGTGCAGAAGTATGTCCAACAAAACCAAAAACCATAGAATGTGGAGAAAATCACTACTTATATGATGAATACACAATAATTCCACGAGAAAAAATGTACATAATAGATGACTTTTTATGTATCGGTTGTGGAAACTGTCATGAGGTATGTCCAGTAGATGCAATAAGTGCTAAAAATGAAAGATACGAAATAGATCAAGCTAAATGTATACGATGTGGTAAATGTCAAAAAGAATGTAAAGTAAGAGGAGCATTAAAAGGAGTATACATTCATAATCTTGAAGAACAGAAAAAAGTAATAAACTTAACTGTAAAAAATATGGAAGAATTTATAGAAAAACATAAAGAAGAATTAAAAAATTTACCACAAGGAAAACTATTAAGACTCAACTTACCATTATCAGAAATCTTAGACGAAGCATTAAACATAATAAAAGACGAAGAAGAATGTTTAGAATTAATAGATAATACAATATACCGTTTAATAATAAGAATAATAACATGGGACTCAGAAGAATGTAAAAAATGTCAAATGTGCATACCTGACTGCCCTACAGGTGCAATAGAATTCGATGAGAATAAAGACACAATAGTTCGGGATAAAAACAAATGTCTAAGATGCAGTATATGTTATCAAACCTGTCCATTCAATGTAATAAATTATTTCACAGCAAAAAGCTCACTAGACCTAGATGAAAAAATGATTTACATAACATGTAAACCATCAGAAATTGGAAGAGAATTTAACAATCCCTTTAATGAAAATGAAGGAGGGATTGAATAAAATGGTAGAATCACTAACAAAAACACCAAGACCATTTAGAGATTTCTCAATCAAATGGGAAATAGATGAAGAAAAATGTGCAAATTGTAAAGATAAACCATGCCTTAATTCATGCCCAATAGATGCAATTAAAAAAGAAAAAAATAAAATCATACTAACTAACGACTGCTTTGGATGTATATTATGCAGTAAAGCCTGCCCATATGATGCGATACACATTGAAAAAACATTATCTGAACCACTACGTGAAAATCCTCCAAACATAAATACTAAATTATGTCGTGCATGTGGTGCATGTGTACAATCATGTAAAAGTGGAGCAATACATTTAACATCTAAAGGTGATGGAAACTTCCACAGTGAAGTAGACAAAGATAAATGTATAGGATGTGGATATTGTTATAGAGTATGTCCAGTAGATGCAATTAAATATGGTTCAATATTACCTAAAGCAATAGAAGGAGGAAATACTCTAGTAATAGATCAAGACACATGTATTGGATGTATGGATTGTACAAGAGTATGTCCAAGTAAAGGATCAATACTTGTCGGCACAAACAAACTACCATACATTAACCCATCATATTGTGCAAGATGTGAAGAATGTATGAATGTCTGCCCATCACAAAGTATAGATTATATGGAAAGAGAAGAAGCATTCAAAATATTTGATAAATTAAAATCAATAGACCTAACTAAAGAAATATTAGACCAAGATATAGAATTATTAGCGGCAGACACAATTGAAGTAGATGCAGTTCTCGAAGATATGAGTATGAAATTCGAGGATTTAAAGGGAAGTGAAGTTCCAACAATAAAAGAATCTGAAATATTCCGTGCTGAAGTAATGGACACATTTAAAAATAATCTAAACTCCTATATTCAAAATGATATAGAAGTTACAGAAGTTTCTAATCTTGTAGAATTCTTCCCACCAATAAGGGAAATAAAAGTTATTGAAGATAATTGTATTGGATGTGGAATGTGCTTATATAAATGTCCAGTAGATGCAATTACTGCCACACTCCCAGAACCAATAGAAATAACAGATGAATGTGTATATTGTGGAAACTGTGTAAGTGCATGTAAATTTGATGCAATAAAATTAACTGAAAGTTACTACGAAGCAAAAGAAGATAAACTTTACTTTGTTAGATGTTTAATTGATAAAATAAGAGAAGGATACTTCACAATAAATGATGATTATTGTCAATCATGTGGAGTTTGTATTAATAAATGTCCAGTAAATGCACTAGAAATGATAAATGACAAAGTAAAATGCAAACAAGAAGATTGTATTAACTGTAGAGAATGTGAATCAATCTGTCCTGTAAATGCTATAAAAATGGTAATAAAATAAAAATGAATTAATGGAGATAAAAGAAATTGTCAAGAAAATCATTCATAACTGACTGTGAAGGACCATTAACTTTAAATGATAATGCATTTGAAGTTTGTGAAAAATTCATACCTAAAGGAGATTTATTTTTCAAAATATTAAGTAAATATGATGATTGTTTAGTTGAAGCCAATCATCCTAATTATAATGCAGGTAATACACTTAAATTAATCAGTCCATTTTTCAAGGCATTCGATATAAGTAATTTTGACTTAATAAATTATAGTAAAAAAAATATTGATTTGGTTTTTGGTGCAGATGAAACCTTAAATTATGTTAAAGATAAAATAAACTCTTATATTGTCAGTACAAGTTATGGACAATATATAGAAGCATTATGTGAAACTGTACGTTTCCCCTATGAAAATACAGTTCACACACATTTAGATTTAGATTCATATACTATATTAGATAGTGAAAAAGAAAAATTAAAAGAGTTCCATAAAACTATAATAAATTTAAACCCTAATGATATTAGTCAGTTTGGAAAATTGGATGAAATTTTCTTTGATGAGTTACCATCACTTGAAATTTATGATTTAATGAGAACAGTAGATACTGTTGGGGGAGTAGGAAAAAGAAAAGCAGTTAAAAGAATATTAAAATCTGAAAATCTCCCTAAAAATAGTTTAATGTATATGGGGGATAGTATAACTGATGTTGAACCATTAGAATTCGCAAAAAAACACAATGGTTTAAGCATAGCATTCAATGGAAATAATTATGCGATGGATGCGGCGGAAATAGCAATAATAAGTGATAATACAGTAATAACTAGTATATTGGTTGATTTACTGGCAAGATTCGATGTGGAACATGTTAAAGAATTCATACAAAGATACTCAGAAAAAGGACATGCAGAAGCATTTTACATAATGGAAAACGACGAAGAACTAATAGTTAAATTCGATAAAGAATACCAAAGAAAAAGACTACCAATTGTAGAATTCATAACAGACGAAAACCGCGAATACTTACTTGAAGAAAGTACAAAAATGAGAAACACCATACGTGGAAAAGATATTGGAGAATTAGGATAAGGAGAAACAAATAATGAATTACGATAAAATAGATGACACATTCTTTGAATCAATGAACGGTAAATACATAAGAGCATTAATAACAGCTGAAGACTGGGATACAGTAAAAGCAGCAGCATATGATTCAACATCAACACCAAGTGCAGTTATAGGTAGAGTTGAGGCAGGAGTAGAATCATTTGTAAACCCAAATGCAACACCTGATGGAAGACCAGGAGCAATAGTCCAATATTGGTTCGCATTAGACAATATTGAAAAATTCGAAACAGAACTATCATACCGTATAAGACAAGACATACTAGTAAAACCATTTACAAGAGTATTCAGCATAACCAATAATCCAGAAGGATACATAGGAATGATGAAAACAGTAGGGCACTGTGGGGACGGATATGAATGGGAAATAGAAGAATATGATAGAACAATGATAAACGTCCCAATCGCAGTACCAGACTTTCAAATAGAATCAAAACTAGGATACAGTAGCGGAATAATGGGAGGAAACTACTGGTACTTATGCCAAACCAAAGAAGCAGTAATAGAAGCAGGAAAAATAATAATAGATACAATAATGGACATACCAGGAGTAATAACACCATTCGGAGTATGTTCAGCAGCAAGCAAACCCGAAACAAACTACCCTGAAATAGGACCAACAACCAACCACCCATACTGCCCATCACTAAAAGAAAAACTAAAAGAAGAAAGCAAAGTACCAAAAAATGTTAACTACATACCAGAAATAGTCATAAATGCAGTCAACCAAGAACAACTCAACAAAGCAATAAAAGAAAGTGTAAAAGCAATAATAGACATTCCAGGAGTAATAAAAATAAGTGCAGGTAACTTTGAAGGAAAACTCGGTGACAACACAACAAATTTACATGACATAATATAAAAAAAATCAGGTTAATGATAATATGAATGAATACAACAATGTTTCAAATCCAATAAACCAAACACAAGTTCCAGACATGATTATGGATGATGATTTAAAAGTTAAAATAATAGGATTCGGAGCATTAAACCTAGACAAACTATACTACGTAGATAAAATAATAGGACATGATGAAGAAACATTCATAAAAAACGAAACACAAGTACCTGGAGGTTCCGCTGCAAACACCATAATCGCACTATCCAAACTAGGAATACTCACATCATATATAGGAAAAATATCAACAGACGATGAAGGAGACATACTAGAAACCAATCTAGCAGAACATGGAGTATACCTAAACCACTTAATATATGCAGACAAAGGAAACTCTGGAAAAGTAATAGGACTAATAGATAATAACGGTGTAAGATCATTATATGTAGACCCAGGAGTTAATGATGATATAAAAATAGAAGAACTAAACCACTTCTTCATAAATCAAGCAAAAATAATCCATTACACAAGCTTTGTAGGAGAAAGCTTCCAAACACAAAAACAACTAATAGACAAACTAAACGATAAAATAATACTAAGCTTTGACCCGGGAATGTTATATGTTAAAAAAGGAGTAAAAGAATTAGAAAAAATACTAAAAAGAACAAACATACTCCTAATGAACAAAAACGAAATAATAGAACTATTCCAAAAACACTACCAAGAAAAACACAATCTAAAAACACCTCCAACATTCAGAGACATAGCAACATACTTAATAAAAGACGGGATAGATACTGTAGTAATAAAAGATGGGAGCAACGGAGCATACGCAATAAATCAAAAAGAAGAAGTTAAAATACCTGCATACCAAGTAGAACCCATAGACACAACAGGAGCAGGAGACTTTTTCAACAGTGGATTTTTATACTCATACTTAAATAATTACTCACTTCAAAATTCAGTTAAAATTGGAAACTGGATAGCAAGCCAATCAATAAAAAATAAAGGATTAAAATCATTACCTACAAAAGAAGAACTAGAAGAATTTATAAAAAATTTAAACTAAAAAAATAGGACAGTATTAAAAATGGAAATAAAATTCAAAAAAGATGTTGATAAACTAAAAAAAGGAATAAACCTTAAATCTGTAGATTTAGATGAAACAAGAAACTTTCAAATAAATCTAGAAGACTACATAGGCGAAGATAAATATGTCAGCATCTCACCTAGATGTATTAGATGCGATTTATGTGTTGAAGAATGTCCAGTAAATGCAATACAATCATCAAACATAAATAAAACCGCACAAATACTAAACAATTGTGTAAAATGTGAAATATGTGCACAAACATGTCCAATATCAGCAATATATGTACTTAATGGAGTAACAAAACTAAATAAAGATGAAGATGTAGAATACCAAATAACAGAACTTAACATTCCACACCGCAAACTAAAAATGGAAAATATAAATATAAATCGAAGTAAATGTGTAATGTGTGGAAACTGTACAAAATACTGTCCAACAAATGCAATAAAATTAAGAACAAAAAAATACATAGAAGAAAAAACCGGAATAGAAAATCCAAAACTAGATAATGAACATAAATACCCATTTATAAAAGAAAAAATATGTATTGGGTGCGGTTCATGTGCACATCTATGTATGCAAAGTGCAATAAGTCTAAAAAGAGACTTAGGCTCTATAATAATAAATAACAAAATTAATATTGATGACGATGTATGTGTAGGATGTTTCTTATGTGAAGAAAATTGTCCAACAGGTGCAATAAAAGTTCAAGATGGAAAAGCAGTACTAGAAGATAAAAAATGTATAAGATGTAGTGAATGTACATTAAGATGCCCAGTACGAGCATTAGAACTAAAACCAATAGAAAAGGAAAAAATTTGAGGTATTAAAATGAAAGCTAGTCAAATGATGGTTAAAAATTTCAGATATGCAACAACTACAGATGACATTATAGAAACAAGCATAAAAATGGAAGAACATAAAAATTTCACACTACCAGTATTAAATCCAGACCATACATTAGATGGATGGATAACCTGTTTAGATATAAATAAAGGACTAAGAGAAGGTAAAAAAACAGTAAGCGAAATAATGCACCCAGTAGAAGAAATATTCAAAATACGTGCAGATGAACAAGCAAGAATAGCAGTATGTATGGCAGATAAAAAGAAAATCGTAAACATGCCAGTACTCGATGAAAATAACAAAGTAGTTGGAATGATAAGATCATGTGACATGATAAGAACATTCAGCGCACTATATGATATAAAAGTATATAAACTATATGAAGCAATGCTAGACAGTCTAAAAGGAGTAACCTGGCAAGACTTAATGGAAGCATCAGCAGTAGTATCCACAAAACAAACTGGAATAAAAATAACTCCAGAAGAATATGAAGCTAACATAAAAAAATCAACATTTGGAGAAGCAATATGGGCAACTAACGGATTGGAAAAATTCTTCGCAGGGCTCATAAGTGTAGGCGAACAAGTAATCGCAAGAAAAATAGGAAGAGCAAGAAAATAAAAAAATAAAATGGAGAAAAAGAAAAAAATGAGAACATACAACGAATATGAAGGAAAAACTGTACTAGTAACTGGTGGAGCAGGATGTGTAGGAAGCAACCTAACAGCAAAACTAGCAGATTTAAACGCAGAAAAAGTAATAATACTCGACAACATGTCATCAGCATATGAATGGAACATACCAAAAAAAGACCAAATAGAATTCATAAAAGGAGACATATTAGATGATGAAATACTAAAAAGAGTATTCAAAGAAGAACCAGACATAGTATTCCACTTAGCCGCACACTTTGCAAACCAAAACAGTGTAGACATGCCAGAAACAGACTTAATGGTAAATGGAATAGGAATACTAAAAGTCCTACAATATGCACAAATATCAAAAGTAGAAAGATTCATCTATTCAAGCAGCGGATGTGGAGTATACGGACTAGACAGTAAAATGCCATTTCAAGAACACGACATCTCAATAAGCCTACACACACCATACCAAGTAACAAAACTACTTGGAGAATTATACACAAACTACTTCCACAACTTATATGACTTACCAATAGTTAATGCAAGATTCTTCAATGTATTCGGACCAGGAGAAGTACCTGGAAAATACAGAAACGTAATACCAAACTTCTTCTATTGGAGTAAAAACCATCAAGCACTACCAATCACAGGGGACGGATCAGAAACACGTGACTGGACATTTGTAGGAGACATATGTAATGGGCTACTTGCAATGGGAATAGAAGAAGAAGCAATAGGGGAAGCAATAAACTTAGGTTCTGGACAGGACCATAAAGTAATCGATATGGCAAACCGTGTAAACGAACTAACAGGAAATCCAAACGGAATAGCATTTGCACCAAGACGAAATTGGGATGCAAAAACCAAATTATTAAGCAGTATTGATAAAGCAAAAGATATTTTAAATTATAAACCTACAGTAAGCTTTGATGATGGTTTAATAAAAGTTAATGATTGGTTTAATGAAAATTGGGAATTAATACAAGAATCTGCAGAATTTGACCAAAAAAAGACTAAAGTTAAACTATGCTAAATAAGTTTTTACTAAAATTAAAAGTACATTTTTAAATAAATTGAAAATTTATTTTATTGAATGTACATTTATCTTATTTTTTTATTATTAATTTAGAATACCTTTTATTTAATTATATTTAGCTATCATTAAATTGCTATTTTTTTATTTTTCTTTCTTTATCTTCACAACTATTTTGTTTATTTTGTTTTTATTTTCTATTCTTTTTTTCAAAAAAATTTTTCTATTATAAAAAAATCATTTTTTATGAACCATATTTTTAAAAACTTTTAATTATATTAAAAATCAAATATTATACTATTATGCACTTTAATGAAGAAGATAGAACTGTCTTTGAAATGTTCATATTAACAAGAAACATAAAAGCTAAAACACAAGAAGGATATCAAAGAGCATTAGAACAATATATGACAGTTTCTAATATGCACCTAACAGAACTATTAGAAGAAGCAGAATATGATGAAATTAATGTAAATTCATTAAAACATCGTAGAATAAAAAAACACTTATTAGATTATCGTTTAAACTTGCTCCAAAATTATGACAGTCCATACACTATTAGAACATACTTCAATAAAGTGAAAACATTTTATATGCACAATGAAATACAATTACCTACAATACCTTCATTAAAATTAGAACGTGCATATGAAACAAGTTATAATGATTTACCAACAAAAGAAGAACTAACTATGGTTTGTAAGGAAAATGATTTATTAATTTCCAGTTTAGTTCTATTTATGAGTTCATCAGGCCAAGCAATGGCTGAAACATTAAGTTTAACAGTTGAAGATTTTATAATTGCATTAAAAGAATTCAGTGATAAAGAAGATCCAAAAGAAATTTTAGATGAATTAGAACCACATTTAGATTTAATTCCTACTTTTTATATGAAAAGATTGAAAACTGGAAAATATTATTATACATTCTGTAGTGGTCAAGCAACCCGTGAAATAATAAGATACTTAAAGTACAAAAGAAAAGAATTTGAATTAGATGATCAATTATTTGACATTAACAAACACAGACTCACTATAAAATTTAGAGATATTAATGACAAACATAACTGGGGTTATAAAGGTAAATATAGGAAGTTTAGAAGCCATACAATAAGAAAATATAATGCGTCTAATATTGGAATGCAACCTGAGGATATTGATAAAATTCAAGGTCGTGCAAGAACAATACTTCACGAAACTTATATTAAAGTAAATCCTGATAGTCTTAAAAGAGCTTATGTTGAAAATGTTAGTAAAATTGAGTTAAACCTTGATGAAGAATATTTTAATTCAATAAAATTAGGCAAAGAAGATTTTAAATATATTCAAAAGATGGGTGAAAACCGTTGGAAGATTGTAAAAACTATTGAAGGTAAACATAAGTACTTTGGTGTATACTACTCATTGGAAGATGTAATTAGGGTTAGAGATCAATTAGTTAAAGTGAATTGGGATAAAACAGCAATAACTGAATAAAGATATGTTTAAAAAAATAAAAAAAGCCAATGAAATAAGTGAAGAAAATATTGAAATAATATTTCATGATGATGAAGTAATTCAAATTCAAATAACTTCTCAAACGAATAATCAACAATATTTAGTAAGTAAAAATGAATATGATTATTGGAGATGTGATTGTCCAGATTTTATAAGACATAATAGCCGTGAAGGAAGTTACATTTGTAAACATATTATAAAAGCTTTATATTTGTTAAATAAAGAAGAAAAACCAATAAAAAATAATAAAAAAGATAATTGGAATAATTTAAAAGCTCAATTTAAAAAATAATATATTATTGACTTGCAGAATATCCTGCAAGATATCCTGTTGAGAATGCTAATTGTAAATTATATCCTCCTGTTGGGCCTGCTGGTTCTATTAATTCTCCTGCAAAGTATAAATTTTTAACTATCTTTGATTCTAAAGTTTTTTCATTTATTTCTTTTATATTAACTCCACCAATTGTTATCATCGCATCATTTAATGTAATATCATCCACTTTTAACTCAAAATTTTTTAGATTATTAATTAAAGTGTTTTTTTCTTTTTTTCTTAATTGGTTTAGTTTAGTTTTTGGTTTTATGTTTAGGGTGTTTAGGAAGTATTCTATGAATTTATTAGGTAAATATGGTCTTAGATAGTTTTTTATTTCTTTTTTTCCTTGTGTTTTTTGATCTTCTTCTATTTTTTCTTTTAGTTCTTCTTGGTTTAGTTCTTTTTTTAAGTCTATTGTAATTTGTATTGGTTGGAATGTTTTTTGATTGTTTAATAGGTTGTATTCTTGGTTTTTCATTATGTGATTGCTTAGGTTTATTATTGCTGGTCCACTTATTCCTTTGTGTGTTATGAGTATGTTTCCATGTTCTTCTTTTTTTGTTTTTTTGTTTATTTTGTATGTGATTTTTGTATTAGGGAGTGTGGTTCCTGAGATTTTATTTAATTCTGGGTCTTTTATTTTTAAACTTGTTAATCCGGGTTTTATTGGGGTTATTGTGTGTTTTAGTTTTTTACTTATTTGATATCCGTCTCCAGTGCTTCCTGTTTTTGGATATGTTATTCCGCCAGTTGCAAGTATTATTTTTTCACTTGTTATTGTGGTATTGTTTGTTTGTATTGTGAAGTGGTCTTGTTTTTCTTTTATTTCTGTTACTTGTGTGTTTAGTTGGATTTGTACATTTTCTTTTTTTAGTAGTTTTTCTAATGTGTTTTTTATGGTGGTGCTTGTGTTTGTTTTTGGATATATTTTCCCATTTTCTTCTGTTTTAAATTTTATATTTTCTTTTTGGAATATTTTTAGTAGAGAGGTGTTGTCTAGTTTGTATAATGAGTGTTTTATGAAGTTTTTTTCAGGATATAATTTTATTTGGTCTTTTATTTTTTCTTGATTTGTTATGTTGCAGCGTCCTCCTCCTGTTAATAGTAATTTTTTACCTAATTCTTTGTTTTTTTCTATTAGGAGGATTTGGTTTGTGTTTTTTGATGCTGCGTATGCTGCCATCATTCCTGATGGTCCGCCTCCGATTATGGTGATGTTGTATTGCATTTTTATTCTTATGGTAATTTTTTTAAATAATGTTATTTAATATTGTATTATGGTTTTAAAATTTGATAAGGAGTATATTGATAGTCATTATATTGAAATTTATGAAAGGATTTATACTGAACCTGTTCTTATGCCTAAATTAATTACTAAAAATACTGGAAGTGACATTATTAATATTTCTTATCAGCTTGTTTTTAAATTTCAAAATGTTGAAGTTCCTAAAGAAGTAATTAAAGTTAAAAATGATTTAAGAAATGAAATTCGTGTTTTTGAAGAAAAAACTTTAGAAGAGTTTGAATCTTCTAAAGCGGAGCATATTATTCTTGAATTTCATGAGAATAAACTTATAGAATTTTTAGAAAAATATCCTGAATATAATGGTGTTATTCAAGGGAATAGTATTTCTAGTAAGGTTTTAAATTTTTTCAAACCTTAGCTCTCTTTTTGTATTCTTATTTTTACACTGTTTGCATGTGCTTCGAATCCTTCGTATTCTGCTATTGGGATTATGGTTTTACTTAAGTTTTCTAGTCCTTTTTGGCTTAATTCTTGTACTGTTGGTTTTTTAAGAAAGTCTTCTGTTGATAATCCAGAGTACATTCTTGCTCCTCGTCCTGTTGGCAGTACATGATTTGTTCCAGATCCATAGTCTCCTGCTGCTACTGGTGAGTATTGTCCTATGAATATGCTTCCTGCATTTTTTATTTGTTTTAATGTTTCCTGATTGTTTTTTGTGTTTATTATTAAGTGTTCTGGTGCATATTCATTTGAAAAATCTATTGCTTCTTCTAATGTTTTTGTTATGACTATTTTACCATATTTTTTTAGGGATTCTTCTATTATTTCTCGTCTTTTTGCTTTGTTAGTATATTCAGTTATTAGTTGTTTTGTTTCTTCTGCAAGAGTTTTATTATTTGTCACTAAAAAGCATGATGCATTTGGGTCGTGTTCTGCTTGTGAAAGTATGTCATATGCAAGGTATTCTGGTTTCGCATTTTCTTCTGCTATTACCAGTAGTTCGGATGGTCCTGCTGGAAATTCTATGTCTACATCTCCATATACTAATTTCTTTGCTGCAGTTACGAATATGTTTCCAGGTCCTACAATTTTTTCTATTGGTTTTATTGTTTCTGTTCCATAGGCCATTGCAGCTATTGCTTGTGCACCCCCTACTTTGTATATTTCATCTGCTCCAGCAATGTCTGCTGCAACTAATATTGCTTCTTGTATTTTTCCTTCACTGTTTGGTGGACTGCAACATATAATTCTTTCAACTCCTGCTATTTTTGCAGGTATTACTGTCATTAATATACTTGAAGGGTATACTGCTCTTCCGCCAGGAATGTAACATCCTACACTATTTAATGGTCTTATGATTTGACCAGCATTTATTCCATCTTGAACAGTTATGCTCCATTCTTCAGGTATTTCTTCTTTATGGAATTTTTCAATGTTTTTTGCTGCAGATTTTAATGATTCGATAATTTTATCATCTAAATTGTTGTATGCTTCTTTTATTTCATTAGGTGTTACTTTTAAATTTTCAATTTTTGCTTTATCGAATTTTTCAGTGTAATTTTTAACGGCAACATCTTTATTTTCTTTAATGTCTTCTATAATTTCTGTTACTGTTCCTATTACTTGATTAACATCAGATTGTGACCTTTGGGTTAAGTTTTTCACAGTTTCTTTTTTATATTCTACAATTTCCATAAGTTTTCCAATCCTATTTTTTTAATAAAAAGCTTTAATTATTATGATTATATAAAATTATATTATAATATATTATATGTTATTTTTATTTAATAATAAAACTTTTTTTCAAATATAAAATTTCAAGGTGATTAATATAATGGAATATTTATTAAAAGATTGGAGAAGAACACATTACACTAATGAAGTAAACCCTGAATTAAAAGGTGAAAATGTACTTATAATGGGTTGGGTTCATGAAATAAGAGACCTTGGAGGAATAGTTTTTGTACTTATAAGAGACCGTGAAGGAATGTTACAAGTAACAGCTCCAAGTAAAAAAGTTTCAAAAGAAATGTTAAAAGAATTAAGATCACTTAGTAAAGAATCTGTAGTTGGAGTTAAAGGCCTAGTTCAAGAATCAGATAAAGCACCAAATGGTGTTGAATTAATACCGGAAGAAATTAAACTTTTAAATTATGCACAACAACCATTACCAATGGATCCAACAGAAAAAGTTAAAGCTGAAATAGATACAAGATTAG
>CAZJLS010000002.1:24832-32165 GCA_964547125.1 uncultured Methanobacteriaceae archaeon
TGGGAACTATTGGGAACTTGGCGGAGTTGATTAAGCTGAAATAGATACAAGATTAGATTCCAGATTCTTAGACTTACGTGTTCCTCATGTTGCAAGTATTTTTAAAATAAAAGACAATATGTTTAAAACTGTACGTCAATTCTTTGATGATAATGGAATACTTGAAATACACAGTCCAAAACTAGTTGCAAGTGCAACAGAAGGAGGAACAGAATTATTCCCAATCACCTACTTTGAACGTGAAGCATTTTTAGGACAATCTCCCCAATTATACAAACAAATGATGATGGGTGCAGGATTTGATAAAGTATATGAAATAGGTCAAATATTCCGTGCTGAAGAACACGATACATTAAGACACTTAAACGAAGCAATAAGTATCGATATGGAAGCAAGCTTCATGGACGATATAGATACAATGAAAATCCTTGATGATATGATAACAAGTGTTTTAAAAAGCACTAAAGAAAATTGTCAAGAACAATTAGAATTATTAAATCACAGTATTGATGATATACCTGAAGGTCCATTCCCAGAAGTAAAATATGATGATGCTGTAGATATTGTTAATAGTAAAGGAATTGAAATGGAATGGGGTGAAGATTTATCTCGTGCTGCAGAAAAAGCATTAGGTGAAACTCAAGAAGGATTCTACTTCTTAACTGATTGGCCTACTGAAATTAAACCATTTTATGCAATGCCTTATGAAGACCGTCCAGAAATTGCACATGCATTTGATTTAATGTATAAAGATTTAGAAATATCTTCAGGTGCAATACGTATACATCAAGCAGATTTATTAAAACAACAAATTGAAGCTAAAGGCTTAAATATTGACGGATTTAGCGATTATATAAAAGCATTTGAATATGGTATGCCTCCACATTCTGGTTGGGGTGTTGGTGCAGACCGTTTAAACATGGTTTTAACTGGTGTTGAAAATATTCGTGAGACTGTTTTATTCCCACGTGATAGACGCCGATTAACACCATAATTTTCCTTTTTTTTTGGAGTTGTGTTTTTTTGGAATTTGATGATGTAGTTAAAAACAGATACAGTGTTCGAGGATTTAAAGATAAAGCTGTTGAAGATGAGAAGATTAAAGCTATTTTAGAAGTTGCTAGATTTTCACCTACTGCAGTTAATTTCCAACCTTTTAAATTATTTGTTATTGATACAATTAAAAATAAGGACGCTTTACTTAAAATTTACAATAAAGATTGGTTTGTTGAAGCGCCAGTTGTTATTGGTATTGCTGTTAATAAGGATGAAGCATGGACTAGGCCTTGGGATGGTAAATTTTTTGGTGATGTTGATGCAAGTATTGTTATGACTGAAATTATTCTTAAGGCTACTGATTTAGGTTTAGGTACTTGTTTTATTGGTGCTTTTAATAGTGAAGCTGCTAGTGAGTTTTTAGGTTTGGATGATAATTGGGAAGCAGTTTTATTCACTCCTTTAGGTTATGGGGATGCTGAACCTAGAGAGAATACTCATAAATCTTTAGAGGAGCTTGTTGTTTTTAAATAATTCTTTTTGATATTTGAAATTTCTTTTTTAGTATATAAATGTTTCTCTTTTGGGAGTTATGATAAGATTTATATATAATATTAGAAACTTTTAAATATTAAAATTTTAATATAAATATAATAGTTTAACTAAGTTAATTCTATAATAAAAGATGGGATAATGATATATGTATAAAGATGAGTTAATTCAGTTACATCAATTTTTAGTATATGTTTTAAAGTATTTGGATACAGATGAGAAAGCACATAGGTCTTGTGAAAAATATTTACTGTTGAATATTAGTCCCCACCATATCCATAAGACTAAGGCGGAACATAAGCATGCTGTGTTTGTTTTGTCTAATATTATTACTGAAGTGATTCTTGAAAAAGATGTGGATACTATTCCACCTAATGTTCAAAATGC
This sequence comes from uncultured Methanobacteriaceae archaeon, assembly GCA_964547125.1. Lineage (GTDB taxonomy): Archaea > Methanobacteriota > Methanobacteria > Methanobacteriales > Methanobacteriaceae > Methanobrevibacter_A. The sequence goes on from CAZJLS010000002.1 coordinate 26,768, forward strand.
TATTGAAGATCTTGTTAGAAAGTCTAGAAAAGAGTTAATTGCACAGAATGTGGGTAAATAAATAATTCTTTTTACTTTTTTTTACTTTTTTTTATTTTTTTTTATAATTTATTTTTTTCATTTCACTATTTTTTTCACATAAATATTTATTTAGGTAAACCTAAAAATATTATTTTATACAAAAAAGAGAGAAAAAACATGAATCCTATAATAACACTAAAAAATGTAACAAGAGAATACAAAAACGGAAACCAAACAATAAAAGCACTAAACAACATAAACCTAACAATAAACAAAGGAGAATTCGTAGTAATACTTGGACCATCAGGAGCAGGAAAAAGCACACTACTAAACCTACTTGGAGGACTAGATACAACAACAAAAGGACAAATAATAATAAATGGAGAAAACATAGAACAATACGATGAAAACCAACTAACACAATACAGAGCAAAAAACATAGGATTCATATTCCAATTCTACAACCTAATACCAAACCTAACAAGCATAGAAAACATAGAACTAATGAAAGACGTAACAAACAAAGACATAAACGGAACAGAAATACTAGAATCAGTAGGACTAAAAGAACATGCAAACCAATTCCCAGCACAACTCTCAGGAGGAGAACAACAAAGAGTATCCATAGCAAGAGCAATAGCAAAAAACCCAACACTACTACTATGTGACGAACCTACAGGAGCATTAGACTCAAAAACAGGAGTGAAAATACTAACTCTCCTACAAGAAAAATCAAAAGAACACCAAACCACAGTAATAATAGTAACACACAACTCAAATCTAGCACAAGCAGCAGACACAGTAATAAAAATAAAAAACGGAGAAATAGAAGAAAGCATAACAAACACAAACCCTAAAAAAATAGAAGAAATTGACTGGTAGATTAAAATGTTATACAAAAAAATGCTAAGAGACTTCAAAGACAACAAAGCACAATTCATATCAATATTCTTTATGGCATTTATCGCAGTATTTGCATTTGCAGGAATAGGAGCAGAAGTAACAGGACTAACAGAATCATCACAAAACTATTATACAAATACAAATCTTGCAGACATAACAATATACACAACCAATATAGACAACACCACAATACAAAATATAGAAAATATAAACGGAATACAAAACACAGAACAACAATTAATAATACCAACAACAGCAAAACTAAACAACACGCCAGACATAACACTACACACCATAGAAAAAGGAGAAATAAGTAAATTTTACCCAATATCTGGTGAAGACTTTAACATCAATGATGAAAATGGAATATGGTTAGATAAAAGATTTGCAGATGCAAATAACTTAAAAATAGGGGACAATATAACACTAGAATACGGAACAATAAAAATAACCAAAGAAATAAAAGGAATAGGATACTCACCAGACTATGTATATGAAATACAAGAAGGAAGTCTAGTACCAGACTTCAAACAAGTAGGATATGCATACATATCATACAAAGCATTCCCAACACAAGTACCATACAACACACTACTAATAGATGCAGAAAACACACCAAATCTTGAAAATAATATAAAAAACACAATAGGAGAAAACAACTACACACAATACCTAGAACAAAAAGACTTCTCAAGCTACCACCAATTCCAAGACGAAATAGGCCAACACCAAATGCTAGCAGATGTAATGCCAATGATATTTGTAATAGTATCATTATTAACACTACTAACAACAATGACAAGACTTATAAACAACCAAAGAACACAAATAGGAACACTAAAAGCACTAGGATACAGCAATAAATCAGTAACACTACACTACATATCCTATGGATTCTTCCTATCAACAATAGGATCAATACTCGGAATAATACTCGGACCAATGATAATACCATACATGTTCTTCCCAAGCATGCAATCATTCTACACACTACCAACATGGCAACCAGGATTTAACATAACCTTCCTAACAGTTGCAATAATAATGATAACATTATCAACACTCATAACATACATAAGCATAAGAAACATCAACAAAGAATCACCTGCTCAAACAATAAAACCAAAACCACCAAAAAACATCAAACAAGGACCAATAGAAAAATCAAAAATATGGAAACACCTAAACTTCAACATAAAATGGAACTTCCGAGACGCAAAAAGAAACAAAGTAAGATCAATTATGTCAATATTTGGAGTACTTGCATGTACAGTAATATTACTAGCATCATTTGGAGCAGGAGACTCCATGGAAGATGTAAAACAATGGCAATACTCAGACATAAACCACTACAACACCAAACTAACACTAGAAGACAACATAACACAAAACCAAATAGATAATATTCTAAACAATATCAATGCAGAAACAATAATGGAAGACACTGTAGAAATACGAAAAAACACAGAAGATACAAGGGGAACAATAACAGTAATAAACGACACCAAACTAATAACACCTACAGACGAAAACCGCCAAGCAATAGATTTACCAAATACAGGAGTTGCAATATCAAGTAAAATTGCAGAAACACTAAACATAAAACAAGGTGACACAATCTCATGGCACATATCATCATCAGATATATGGGTAAACTTAACAGTAACACAAATATACACAACACCAGTATCACAAGGAATAATTATATCACAAGACGCATTCGAAAAAACAGACTTAAACTACACACCAACAAGTATAATAACAGAAGACACAACAGATACTAACTACACTGGAGTAAAAAGCACAACAACAATGGACAGTATGATAAACACATGGGAACAACTAACAGAAACCATGATGAGTGAAGTATATGTCCTAATAATATTTGCAATAGCACTATCGGTAGTAGTGTTATACAATTTAGGATTACTATCATTTACAGAAATAAAAAGAGAATTGGCAACACTAAAAGTACTAGGATTTAAATCAAAAACACTTAGAAGAATACTACTCACACAAAATTTATGGTTTTCACTAATAGGATTTTTAATAGGAATACCAATAGGAAAATTAACCCTTGTATTTATGATGTCAACCGTAGGACAAGACTATTACTTCCCAGGAAATATATACTTACCAAACTTATTAATAACATTCCTAATAACATTTGGAGTATCAATAGCTGTCAACTTAGCATTTTCAAGAAAAATCAAAAATGTAAATATGGTAGAATCACTAAAAGATGTAGAATAAAGTATTGTTTTAAAAAATTAGCATATTTTTACAGTTAAATGAAGAAAAAAAATGAAATTTAATTTTCATTATTTTCTTCTAGTATTTTTTCTATTTTTTCTAATTTTTCATCCATTTTATCTATTTTATTGTTGAAGTGTCTTATTAAAATTCCTGCGGTTAGTGTTGCAGTTCCTACTCCTGATAGTAAGTATCCTCCCCATACTAATATTAGTGAATTTATTTTTCCAAAGGTTGAACTACCAAGAACTGCATATCCGTTACTGGTAAATGCATTTGAAACCATAACAATTGCATTTAATGGATGAACATTTTCGAAAATTTGTGTTATGAAGAAGCTGATAAATATTATTGTGAATAATAAAATTATTGTTATTCCTAAACCGTTTGATTCTGTGTATTCTCTAAATTTATCATAGTATACTTTTATAAAGTAAATGAATACTGGTATGTGGATTATATCTACTATTCCAACAAGGCTACTGCCGAATAATAAGTAAGTTAGTGATCCATAAGGTATTAATAATATTAGTAATATTTTGTTTTTCATGCTACTTTTATCTAATTTTATTGCAAGATATAGTGAAAGTATTATATCGAATATTACAAAGTGGATTAAGTCAGTTTCAATGAATACTATTGAATATAATACATTTATGAAAAAAAGCCCCATCATTATTAGGAAGAATATCTGTTTTAAACTGTGTATTTCATCTTCTGGGAAGTATTCTCTTGGATTTAATAGTTTATATGATTTCCCTTTAATTTTATTTATAATGAAATTGAATATTATCATTAATATTAAGAAAATAATTATTTCAAGTATGTATTGTAGTATTTGGGTATAAATTAATTCCACTTTTTAACACCTATGTATTCTTTTAATTTATCTTATATTAAAAATTAGTGAAGTTTTAAAAAATATTATTTTCTTGTATAATGTAGAATAATTTGTAATAGTTAAAACATAAAAAAAGAAGGTTTTGAGATAAATTTAAGTTTTATCTCATATATAATATGTATTTTCCAAATCTTGGGATTCTATAAATTATTACTACTGCAATGTAGCTGAAGATTATTAATAAAATCCAAAGGATTATTACTTTTATGGGTTCTGTATATGGTAACTTAACAATTACTGGCAGTAAAGGTAGTCTAAATAGGTTATGTACTAAAAATACTGCAAAGGAATATTTGGATAGGAATGAGACAAATGGAAATGCCCTAACTTTTTTCATTCTTGATGATAGTTCGAATAATGCAAATGATCCTGTTAGAACAAATGGGAATTCATACCATAATCTAAATGCATATCCTATTTTAAATGCATAGTATTGGAATAGTACACAAATTAAAAATGATATTATTGTTATTATCCATAGTTTCATATTTGAAATCTTTTTAAATTGTCCTTTTTTAACTAGATATCCTAGTATTATGTAGATTCCATACACTCCTCCACTAAATCCTAAGCAATATTGTATTGCAACATTTTTAATTCCAGTCATATCAAATACTGTTGTGATAAATGGTAATAAGAATGCTAGTAATGTAAATACAATGGCAGCATACCAAACGGTTTTACTATCATAGTGTCTTAGTGATGCTGAAACAAATGGCATTGATAAATACATTCCAATAATCATTGGCATATACCACATATGGCTAAAAAATAGTGTTCCTGCTTCTCCAAAGTTTACTGAACTACTGTTTATTGTAACAAATTGTAGGCAAATTGCATATATTATTGCCCATATTATTGTAACTATTATTAATTTTTTACAGTTGTTCTCCCAGAATTTCCGTACACGTGCGTCATCATATATTCTATCTAATAGGAGGTATCCTGTAATCATTAAAAATAATGGAACACCGATACGACCAATAAATAATGATGCGAAATTAAATATTCTTGAAAATAGTGTGTAATGTAGTATTGCATCTGATGAGATGATGAAAATCCCATCATTTGCATGAATGTATAAAACAGTTAAAATTGCTAATGCTCGTACAAAATCAATCCATTCCACTCTTTTTTTACTTGTTTTTTTCTCCATATTTTTTTTTTATCCCAAAAAAATTTTTTTATTCTAAATTTATTTTTGTTAATAATGTTTATTTATAAATTTTCAATTGTTTGTGTTAAAATTGGGATATTTTTCAGTTTAGAATTAGATTAAAATACTAAGTTTCATTAAAATAAATAAAAATATTAATAATA
>CAZJLS010000002.1:32265-58034 GCA_964547125.1 uncultured Methanobacteriaceae archaeon
GGGAGGATACTATAAAAAAATGAAGTTTAAAGGAATAGGACTCTTTTTATTAGTTTTACTAATATTTTTAACTGTCTCAGCAGTATACTCTGAAGATACAGGAGATATTGATTTAAACAATACAGTATATGTTAATAATTCATATACTGGTGATTTGGAAGATGGTAGTGCAGATCATCCGTTCAAAACAGTTCAAGATGGTGTTGCTAATCTTATAAATCATTCTAAATCCAATATATTTATTGCTGATGGAGAATATGAAATAAATAGTGCACTTAGTTTTAGAAATAATACAATTAACATTATTGGAGAATATAATGTAACTTTAAATGCTGTAGGAAATTCAAATATCTTCACATTTACAGATGGATCTTATACTATATCAAATATTATATTTTTAAATGGTAGAGGTTTAGAAAAAGATGACATCACATATGGTGGGGCAATATTTATCAATTCATCTAATGCAGATGAATTTGACCCAAAAGCAGTAGAAGAACCTTTAGTATATACAAATGTTTTAATTAAAAATTGTGTATTTTATAATAACACTGCTGAGAGGGGTGGAGCAATATTTGGAAATTACAGTGATACTGCATTAGAAGAAAATTTATTTTCCAATAATGGTGGAGAAAACGGTGGAGCTTTATATCTTACAAATAGTCATCTTTTAGCTTCCAATAATGAATATTATAATAACTTTGCTAATATCGGTGGAGTAGCATATTTTATAAATTCATTATCTGTACTGGATGAGGAACTATTTGATAATAATGTTGCAGATTTTGGAGCAGGAGCATTATTCTCAAATTTTGGAGTTTTATATATTAAAGATACTGTAATGAGTAATAATGTTGCAGGTACTGAAACTGTTTCAGGTTCTGCTGGAGCATTATTAGTTTCAGATACAGTAACAGAAATAGAAAACACTAAGATATTTAACAATTCTGTAATAGGAATGGGTGCTCTTGGTGGTGCGATAGTTAATGTAAATGTATATGCTTTATCATTAAATAACACTATAATTGCTAATAATACATTAAAAGCATTTTATGGATATGGTGGGGCAATATATAATAAAGGATTCATATATTTAGAAGATTCAACAATTGTTGATAATGTTTTAAATGCAAAATTTGATGGTGAAGGAGTAATATTCTCTATGAATGGAATGTTATCTGCTATTAATTCTGTAATTGAAAATAATACTGTCTCAGTTTCAAATCGAACTAATGGTTTAGTATATTTAATGCGTAATCCCTATGTAATTGGAAATATAGACTTTATAGATATGGAATTACCTGAAAAATATGATTTAAGAAATGTAACATTAAGTAATGGTTCATCAGTATCTTATGTAACACCAGTTAAAGATCAAGGACGACTTGGAACCTGTTGGGCTTTTTCATCAATTGCAGCATTAGAATCAAGTTTAATGGTAATTGATGGTGTTGCATACAACTTATCAGAAATTAACCTTAAAAATTTAATGAGTTATACTTCAGCAGAAGGTTATGATAGTGATGGTAATGGGGGAACATACTACTATACTACAGCTTATCTTTCAAGATGGGGTGGACCTGTAAATGAAACAGATGACCCATACAATATAAGTTCAACAACATCACCAGATAATCTAACGAAAATTAAGCATGTTCAAGATATGATATTCATCCCATTAAGAACAGATTTCACAGATATAGATCAAGTGAAAAAAGCAATACTATTATATGGTGGTTTAGCAGTAATGTATGATGCTACAGATTATGTAATGCATAATATATCTCAAAATTATTCATATAAATATTTCTATGAACCTATACCATCAACTATTGATCATGGAGTACTTTTAGTAGGTTGGGATGATAATTATCCGGCAAGTAATTTTGATAGTAGATATGGTCAGCCTCCAGCAGATGGGGCATTTATAATTAAAAACAGTTGGGGATCAAAAGTGGGAGAAGAAGGTTACTTCTATATCTCATATTATGATGCAACAATCTTTTCAGATTCAAACTCTGGTTTTACAATGAATGTTGTGGAAGATACAGACAACTATAAAGACATATACTATTATGATCCATTAGGTGCTACAGAATCATTTATTGGATTTAACAATGAAACTGCATGGTTTAAAAACAGATTCATATCAGAAAGTGATGATCCACTCTCAGCATTTTCTATTATAACATCATCACCACAATCAGAATACACTGCATATATCTACTTAAACAATGAATTAGTAACAACAACAAATGGAACCATAAACGAACCAGGATATCACACAATAAAATTAGATAAATATGTCACATTAAGAACCGGAGATGTTTTTGAAATAGCAGTAAAATTATACACACCAGGATTCTACACACCAATTGCAGTACAAACACGTATTGATGATTTATCAAGTAAAGCAACAGCAGAATTAGAACACTCATATGTAAGTTATGATGGTGAAGTATGGGAAGATGTTGCATTTGACGTACTAGCAATGCAATTCGTAAGTTATGGAATGGGTGTAAGTTACTTAAATAACACTGCAGTATGTCTAAAAGCATTTACTGCATATACAAATGAAACCAACATAAGCTGTCAAGACTACACAGGAGTATACACAAATCCAGGAAACCTAACAGGAACACTATTAGACAATCAAGGAAATGGGGTTGCAAACCAAACAGTCTCAATAGTCCTAACACGTCTAGATACAGGACTAAACAAAACATACAATGTAACAACAGATGAAAATGGAAACTACTACTTACCAATAAACCTTGCACCAAACCAATACACAGCAGAAGCAAGTTTCAATGGATACAACTCACTAAAATATAGTGGCGCACCAATAACAAACATAACAGTTAAAAAAGACAATAAAACCACTACAATACTAACAGCAGAAGACTACAGACAAAAATATTCTGGTGAAGGGATCTTAAACAAAAACTTCACAGGAAAACTCACACTAGAAGATCAAACACCACTTGCAAACCAAAAAGTAACATTAACATTAACACGTATAGCATCTGGTGCATCCAAAGCGTACACAGTAACAACAGACGTAAACGGAAACTACTATTTGCCTATAGGACTGGCAATAGGCGACTACTCAGTAAATTGTGCATATGATGGAACTGATGTTTATAGTAGTGCTACAACAAGTGCAAAACTAACAATAACTCCCTAATTAAGGAGAAACTTCTTCTTTTCTCCTTTTTTAAAGGAGAACCTTATATTTTTTTTAAATAATTCATATTTCTAATTTTAAAGAAAAAGTATAATATTAAAAAACTATTTTTTACATATTTTTTTTAGAAATTATATTTTAATAAAAAATTAATTATAAATAAAATTTTAAAAATATCCTTTATTCAAATAGTAAACTTCAAATATTAAATATTTCAAATATGTGATAATGGTTTAATAAATGAAATGATATTATTAAACCTAAAAAAATATATGAAATTGGAGGTTATATGGTATGGCAGAATATTGTCCAAATTGTGGCTGTGAACTAGAAGGATTAGATTACTGTCCAAACTGTGGATATGGAGGTTTAGGTATTGTAACTGATGGTATAATGGCTCAAGATTATTCACAAGATGATGATGAAGATGATGGTTTAGGGTCAAATAATCGTTATTATGATGACGATGATGATGAAGATGATTATTATTCTGATAATGATAATGACGATGATGATGACTATGAGTATAATAACACTTCAGATGATGATGACGATTACGGTTATGATAGCAGTTATTCAGATGATAATGATTTCTACGAAGCAGATGACAGTTACTGTGAAGACGAATACTAATTTTTTATAATTTTTAATTTTTTAATTTTATCTAGGAATGTAAAAGAATAAGAATAATTCTATAATAGTAGTTAATAATATAGACCCATATTTATATTAATAAATCACTTTTTTTTAATATTTTTAAATTATCTTTTATTGTAAAATGAATTGTGGAAATCATATTATTAATTACTAATTTTATCATAAAATAGAAAAAATATAAACTATGCAATTTATAAAGATTTTATTATGACTTGTGAAAAAATTATCTGCTTAGTGGATGGTGAACATTATCTTCCAGTTACAAAATCAAGTGTGGAAACATTAAACAGTTCTGATGATGTTGAAGTACAAGCATTAGTATTTATTGGAGGAACAGAAAAATTAAAAACTGAAAATGAAGATAAATACTCGGAATTAATGGGTTTTCCAGTATATTTTGGAGAAGATAAAAAACAAATACCTTATGATTTAATTGTAAAAATATTAAGGGAATATAGGCCTGATTCTGTAATGGATTTAAGTGATGAACCAGTTTTGGACTATGGTAAAAGATTCCAAATAGCTTCAAAAGTTTTAAATGAAGGAGTGGAATATAAAGGTCCTGATTTCACATTCACTCCATTCACACAAAAAGAAATATGTACTAAACCAAGTTTAAAAATTATTGGTACTGGTAAACGTATAGGTAAAACAGCAGTATCGGGTTATATATCCAGATGGCTTGATAAAAATGATTATAAACCATGTGTAGTTGCTATGGGTCGGGGAGGACCTGAAAAACCTGAAATAGTTCATGGTGATACTTTTAAAATAACACCTGAATTTTTAATGGAACAATCAAATAAAGGAGTTCATGCTGCAAGTGACCATTGGGAAGATGCATTGATGAGTAGAATACTTACTATTGGTTGTAGACGTTGTGGTGGAGGGATGACTGGTGAAGTATTCCAAACAAATATGATTCAGGGTGCAGAAATAGCAAACACTGTAGAAAACAAGTTTATAATATTTGAGGGTAGTGGAGCAGCAATACCTCCAATAAAAACAGATAGTACAATATTACTTATTGGTGCAAATCAACCATTAGTTAATATTGAACATTATTTTGGCCCATTAAGAATTATACAATCAGATTTAATTGTTTTAACAATGTGTGAAGAGCCAATGACTACACTTGGGACGGTTAAGAAAATAGAGGATTATGCACATAATTTAAATCCCGATGCGAAAATAATTTCAACAGTTTTTAGACCAAAACCTTTGGAAGATATTTCAAATAAAAAAGTACTTTTTGCAACAACAGCACCAGAACAGGTTAAAGATGTGTTAGTTGATTATTTAGAAAAAGAATATGGATGTAAAGTTGTTGGAACAACTCCTCATCTATCAAATAGGCCATTATTACAAGAAGATATTGACAAATATGTGGATGATGTTGATTTAATTTTAACGGAGTTAAAAGCTGCAGCAGTTGATGTTGTTACAAAAGATGGGCTTGAAAAAGGTTTGGGTGTTGTTTATTGTGATAATATACCAATACCTATTAGTGATGATTATCCAGATTTAAAAGATGCAATTTTAGAATTAGCTGATAATACAATAAAAAGTTTTAGTGAAAAATAAAACTATTTTTCACTTATTTTTCCATATTTTTCTATTTTTTCAGGAGTCATTGTAGATAGTTCATCTATAAGATTGGTTCTAAATGTTCCTGTTCCTTTATTTTTTGATTTTTCTGCACTTATTTCTCCAGCAATGCCAAATGTTACTGTTGCGGTTATTGCTGCTTCTAATGGATTTGTTATTGCAGTATATGATGCCATTATACATCCAAGCATACATCCAGTTCCAGTTATTTGTGACATCATTTTATCACCATTTCTTATGTAGTAAGTTTTTTCTCCATTTGATATTATGTCTATTGGTCCTGAAACTGCAATTGTTGTTTCTAATTTTTTTGCAATATTTTTAACAAGGAGTCCTAAATCTTTTAGATTTTCTTCTGTTATTTTATCGTCTTCTGCTACATCTACTCCTTTTGTTGTGCTGCATTCTTCAAGTATTCCTATTAATGTTGCTATTGTTTTTATCTCAGATAGGTTTCCTCTAATTATGCTTGGTGTACTGTTTTTTATTATGTTTACAGTGGTTTGGTTTCTTATTTGACTTACTCCTGCACCTACTGGGTCTAATACGAATGGTTTGTTTAATTTGTTTGCATGTGCACTTGCTTTTTCCATTGCTTTTATTTGATTTTTGGTTAGTGTTCCAATGTTAATGAGTAATGAGTTGATTATGTTTCCTAGTTCTTCTGCTTCTTGGGATTCATTTGACATTATTGGTGATCCACCTATTGCTAGCACTGCATTTGCACAGTCATTTACTGTTACAAAGTTTGTTATGCAGTGTGTTAGTGGGCTTTCTTTTTTTAATGTTTTTATATTTTTTATAGTTTTATTTATCATAGTTTTCTTATTTTCCATAATTTTTTTTGAGTAATTTATTTATATATTATGTTAATATAATATAATTTTTATATTAAAAAATAATTTTATAAAAGGGGATTTTTTAATAATGATTGTTCAAATATTAGATATTATTATAATTGGATTACTTATTTACTTTGCATATAAACGTTATCAAAATGGTGATGTTGATAGTTTATTTTATATTTTGATTTTAATGGCATTTTTAGTTTTTATTTTAATGTTAGTTAAATTATTCTATTTTTAATTTATTTTTTTCATTATTTCAAATTTTCATTGTTATTTGTTCTTTTTTTTTTAAAATAACTTAATTTTATTATTTTTTTTAATACTTTTTTTTCTAAATAATGTTTATATGTATTAATTTTTAAAAATATTATTATTATATATTTTTGATAAAGTCATTGAATTTTTCTTATGGAGGAAATTTAACCTTGGTGAGATTAGATATAAATAATATTAAGGAAATTATTAAAAAAGATTTTAAATCAACAGTTAAAAATCCGATAGTTATGTTAATTTTGGTGGCTATAATTGTTTTACCTTCATTATATGCTCTTTTAAATGTGGCGGCTTGTTGGGATATTTATGGTAATACTGGACATTTGGAGTTCGCAATTGCTAATTTAGATGAAGGTGCTACATATGAAGGAGTTAATATAACTGTTGGTCATGATTTGGTTGAAGAGTTGAAGAATAATACGGATTTTAGTTGGAATTTTGTATCTGAACAAGAGCTGCGAGATGGAGTTATTGAGGGGCGGTATGCTGGGGGTATAATAATACCTAAAGATTTCAGTTCGAATATAGTATCTATTACAACTGAAGATCCTCATCCAGCAGTTTTACATTATATTGTAAATAGAAAAGAAGATGCTATGAGTCCTAGATTAAGCGATACTTGTGCAAATTATATTTATCGTGATTTAAATGCTAAGATTGTTGAATTTATAAATCTTGCTGCATATGGTAAGCTTGGGGAATTACAATCTAGTTTAGCATCTGGTTCTTCTCAGTTAGCTAGTGGTGGAAGTCAATTACAAGCTGGTGCTTCTCAAATTTCCAGTGGTGAAAGTCAAGTTGCTGGTGGTGTAGGTCAAATTTCTAGTGGTGCATCTAGAGTGTCTAGTGGTGCGTCTCAAATATCGGATGGTGCAGCTCAAGTAGAGCAAGTTTCAGGTGAAATAGAGAAAGTAATTGATTCACATACTTATCCTCCAGCAGTAGATAAAGTAGTTCGTCAAGTTGTAACTTTTGTTAATGGAAGTGCGGTATTAGCAGAGGATTCAAGTCAACTTGCACAAGGTAGTGTTAAATTAGCGGATGGGTCTGTACAATTAGCAAATGGTGCTTTAACTTTAGCTGCAGGTTCTAAATTATTGGCTTCTTCATCAGCATCTGCATTATTTGCAGCTTCAAGTTCATTAGGTGGTGCTGCTGATTCATTATCTAGTGTGACTAATTTGGATGAAGAGGAGTTAGGGGATTACTTCTATGCTCCTGTAAAATTAGATAAAACAAATTTATATGCTGCAGATGAATATGGTTCGGAAATAGCAGCATTTTACATAGTATTGTCTATGTGGGTTGGAGGAGTAATCACATCAGTTTTAATTAAACCTGGACAAGCAACAGGAACTAAATATAATCCTATAGAAGTTTACTTTGGAAAATTAGTATTATTTTTAGTTTTAGCTATATTACAAACAACTGTAACTCTTATTGGTACATTTTTACTTGGAGTTGGAATAGCTAATGTACCAGTATTTGCAATTTCAATGTATCTAATCTCACTTGTATTTATGTTTATTACTTATTCTCTTGTATCTGCATTAGGATATGTGGGTAAAGGGGCAAATGTTGTTTGGTTAGTATTGCAAATTCAATCAACAGGAGGAATTTATCCTAGTAAATTAATGAACCCATTTTTCCAAGCTATTTCTCCATTTATGCCAATGACTTATGGAATACGTATGCTTCGTGAAGCATCACGTGGATTATTATGGGCAAATTATACTCCTGCACTTATTATGCTGTTAGTAATTGCAGTTATTACTTTAATTCTAGGTGTAATTCTTAAGAGTTTCGCAGATGATAATGCCCATTGGTTTGAAGAAAAATTAAAAGAAGTAGATTTATTTGATTAAATTTTTCTTCTATCTTTCTTTTTTTTGAAATAATTTAAAAAATAGTTTTTTTTAGGAGGATATTTTTTTTATCCGCCTGCAAGTATTACTTCTATCCCATCATCTGTTTCTATTTCTTTTTTAAAATCAATTTCGTGTTTTACTCTTTCTATTACTTCACTTAATGCTTTCACACTTTCTTGTCTGTGGCCTCCAAGTACTGCAACTTGGAATAATGGATCACCAGTATAGAATTCTCCGATGTAATGTATTATATTTACTTGTTTTATGTTATGTTTTATTTTCACAGATTCTGCAATCTCTTTCATTTCTTTTTCTGCTTTTTGTGTATCTGGTGTTGAGAGAGTTAGTTTTGTTATGATTTTACCTTCTTCTTTTCCTCTTACAAATCCTGTAAAAGTATATATTGCTCCACATTCATCTACTTGGGGGTTTTTATTTAAATCATCTATTAGTTTATCGCTAGTGTAATATTCATCATCTTTTTTAACAATTTTTATTAACATTTTTTTCACCTTTTTTTATATTAATTCGCTAACTTCTTTTTCAGCTAGTTCTTTTAGGCGGTTAATTCCATCAATTTCATCTATTAAATCAACTGTAGATTTAGGTACTAAATGCTCCCATTTTTCATCATTTAATATTTTATTTCTAATACTTGTTCCAGATAATTCTTCACGATTATATAAATGGGGAGCTTTAACATCATATCCTTCTTCTTTAAATAAACGTTTAACAAGAGGATTTCCACTATAAACTTTAGAAAATGGTGGTGTTATCATTTTAACATGTGAAACCCAAACAGCGTTCATTTGAATATCTTCCATAGGGATAATATAATATGATTTAGGAGGAATATTCTCATCTACTAATGATTGACTCATCATTTGTAAACGTTCACCTGCAGTAAAAGGATCCTTTAAAGTATGTGATAATTGGGCACTACCAATACCAATAATAATTTCATCAACTTCATTAAGAGTTTCTTTAATAATATCAATATGTCCATTATGAACAGGTTGCATACGACCAATAAGCAAACCTCTTTTACTAAATCTCATATTTAATAGATATAATAATATATTATTAATAAAATTAACTACATTTTAACTGATAGTTTAATAAATAAATATATAAAACCATTAATACAAAGATATTAAGTGCTATGTCTATTGAATTATTAAATTTAACAGAAAAAACAGAAAAAATATTAAATAATGCATTGGATGAACCATTAAGCATAGATGATGCAAACTATTTAATGAATGTTAAAGGACAAGACATCTTTGGACTGCTTGCAACTGCAGATAGAGTTAGAAATGAACTTATTGGAGATAAAGTAACATTCATTAATAATTGTAATATAAACTTCACAAACATTTGTAAAATACGTTGTGGATTCTGTGCATTTGGAAAAGACCGTGATGACCCTGAAGCATATATACAAACAGATGAAGAAATCATAAAAAAAGGTAAACGTGCTGTAGAATTAGGGGCACATGAGTTTACATTAATGGGTGGAGTATTACCAGAAGCAGATATAGAATACTATGAACATTTACTTAAACTTTTAAAATCAAATTTTCCAAATACTATGATACATGGTTTTAGTCCAACAATGATATATGATGCAGCAAAAGTATCTGAAATAAGTATAGATGAAGCATTTAAAATACTTAAAAAAGCAGGTTTAGATAGTCTCCCAGGAACAGCTGCAGAAATATTAACAGACCGTGCAAGAGGAATAATATGTCCTAAAAAAGTAACAACTCAAGAATGGATAGATATAGTAGAAACAGCACATAAAAATGGAATACCTGGCTCTGCAACAATGATGTATGGTCATATAGAAACAATGGAAGAACGTGTAATAACAATGGACATATTAAGACAAATCCAAAAGAAAACAGGAGGATTCACAGAATTCATACCAATGACATTCATGCCAGATTACAGTCCAATATTCTTAGAAGGACAAAAAAACTTAGGAGCATCAGGAACAGAAGACTTAAAACTATATGCAGTTGGAAGACTAATGTATAGAGATTTAATACCTAATATACAAGTAAGTTGGGTTAAAATGGGATTCCGTTTCGCACAAGTATCACTTATGGCAGGAGCAAACGACCTTGGAGGAACACTTGGGGGAGATGAACTATCTGAAGCAAGTGGAGCACCAGATGGAGTAGATACAAGTATAGAAAAATTACAAAAAATTGCAGAAAACATTGGGAGAACACCATTAGAGAGAAATACACATTACACAGAATTTTATCCAATAAAAAACAAGCAATAAAATTATTTAATCAATATATTCATTGATTCCTGTAATCTTTTCAATATCTGTATAAGACCAATATTTATTTTCCCAATGATAATAAACATCTTTTCTTTTTTTAAATATTCTAAATGGACATTGGTATTATTATAAATATGTAAAATATCACAAATTTCAACTAATTTTGGAATTAAATTAATTAATTTTTCATATCGTGATTTAATTTTATCTTTGGGGACACTATGTCCTCCCATAGTTTCTCTAATATTCACTCTAATTATATTAATATTGAAATTTGAAGTTAAAACATAAATGCATCTAATAAAATATCCTTTTTCTTTAGCTTTTTTAAATAGTTTTAGATTTATAATAGTTGAAAGAACAGTTTCAAATGTGAAATCTAAACGTTTTTTCATCATTTCTTCTCTAAGTTCTTCTGCTTTTACAGCTGCTTCTAAATCGCTACATAAATTTGATTTTTTAATGTCATCAGCATTAATATAAGTGCCAATAGTTTTAGCCATACGAGTTATGGTAGTTTTTCCACTCTCATTAGGACCTGCAAAACAATTATTTCTGGAAGTCTATCTTTATTCTTTGACATAAACTCTCTTTCCATCAGGATATTCAATATAAGGACAATTTAACTCATCATCATAACCTGCAATAGGAAGTCCTTTAATTTTACATATTTTTTGATCTATTTTAATTGATGCCTTAAATCTTTCAGTAAGTTCTTCATCAGAAATCCCACAAGTAGAATCTAGTTCATTTGCTTCTTTCAAATAATCACTTCCTATTTAATTCATAACTATTTTTATAAAACTAAATGTATAATAAGTGGGGAGCTAGATATTTAAGTATTTTTGGAGTATTGGTAGTGTTTTTTAAGGTTAATTTGTAGTTTTTTCTTGGTTGAATTTGTGGAGTACTATTTTTTTCCATTTTTATTTTTTAATGTTGTTATTTTTCTTTTTATATCATTTTTTTGGTTTAGATTATATGTTTCATCTGGGTAATATAATAATTTATATTAAATTAAAAATAAATTTTAGATTTTAATAAATTAATTATCATTAAAGATAATGAAAAAATTAATAACTATTATGTAACAATAAATAATTAATGAAGTTTATAGTTCTTAATAGTAGTTATTATTCTCTCATTTTCTATATAAATTTATAATTAGTAGTTATTAACTAAATTAAAAATATTAAGTTGGTTAAATATTTCTTATTTTGATAGAAATATGAAAATTAAAAAATAGATGTTAATTCATCATTTAAATAATGAAAGGATAATGTAAAAAGAATTATTTATAGGTTCAATAATTAAATATTTTTCCAATAAAAATTAACAATGGGGTTGAATTGTGGTTTTAAAAGTAAAAAATTTATCAAAAAAATTCAAATTAGATAATAATACAGAAGTACAAGCATTAGATAATGTATCTTTTGAAGTAAAAGAAGGAGAAGTACTAGGAATAATAGGTAAAAGCG
The DNA here is from genome assembly GCA_964547125.1 of uncultured Methanobacteriaceae archaeon. Taxonomy (GTDB): domain Archaea; phylum Methanobacteriota; class Methanobacteria; order Methanobacteriales; family Methanobacteriaceae; genus Methanobrevibacter_A. Next base: position 44,481 of record CAZJLS010000002.1, read on the forward strand.
GTTCAGGAAAAACAACTCTACTTAGAACACTAAGGGGAGTAGAACCAATAGAACAAGGAGAGTTAACACTTGACACACTTACAATAACACCTGATACAACACCACACTATTATCACAATTTAAAAACATTAACAGCAATACACTTGCAGAGAAACTTTGGAATATGGCCTGAAACACCATATAAAAATGTTTTAAGAAAACTTTACGCACGTGAATATGGCGATGAATCAATGTGTGATTTTGAATTTGCAGAAGATGTTTTAGGGGATGAAGCAATTCAAATATTAAAACTTGTTGGTTTATATGAGAAAAAAGACCATTTAGCAACAGTATTAAGTGGTGGAGAAAAACAAAGGCTAATAATGGCAAGAGAAATAGCAAAAAAACCAAAACTATTATTACTTGATGAACCTGCAACAATGGCATGTCCAAAAACAAAACAAGCCATACTGGATGCAGTTAAAAATGCGAATAAAGAATTAGGAATAACAATAATATTAGTATCACACTTGCCAGAAGTACATGAATACTTATCTGACAGATTAATAAGAATGGAAAATGGTAAAATAATACAAGAAGGTTCTGTTGAAGAAGTAATATCAAAATTTAAAGAAGAAATGGAACCAATAGTGGATATAAATATTGAAAGCACAAATCAGCCAATAATTAAAACACAAGAAGTAGATAAAAGATTCTTCCTTTTAACTGGAGGAGAAACATTAAATATAGAAAATTTAAACTTCAATGTAAACAAAAATGACATATTATCACTTATTGGACCATCTGGAGCAGGAAAAACAGTACTGCTTAGAATGCTTGCAGGACTAGACATACCTGATAAAGGAGAAATATTATATCAATTACTAAATGAGGAAGGAGAATCATGGGTAGATATAGCAAAAGCAAGTATAAGTAGATTAGATATACGTAGAAAATCCTCATTTATGCATCAAGAATTTGCATTAATACATCATTCAACAGTAAGAGAACAACTAGCAACTAAATTAGGATATAAAAATAGAAAACTAATTGAAAAAGCAAAACAACATGCAAAAGAAGTAGGTTTAAGTGATGAATTATTGGATGCATTATATTTACTAACAGACTTACCAATGACAGAAGTTTCAGATAGATTAATGCAAATAGGAATGGACTCAAGCATACTTGAAGAATTATTCCCTAAATTCCCATCAACAGATATTGAAAAAGAAGCAAAAGACATATTTGATGATTTGGACTTAGATATGGATATTCTTGATAGAAAATCTTATGAACTTTCAGGTGGGCAGAAAGTAAGAGTTATGCTAGCACTACAATTAATAAGCAAACCAGAGATACTATTGCTTGATGAACCATTTGGAGATTTGGATCCAATAACACTTAGAACAGTCACAAATTCATTAAAGAAATTGGCTAAAAGATTAAACTTCTCAATAATAATGGTATCACATAATACAGACTTTGTAAAAGAATTCTCAAATAGAGTACTATTTATGGAAGTTGGAAAATTAAAAGATGATGGAGATATAAGTATTGTAGATGACTTTATAAAATATTGTCATGCAGACTATTTGATGTAGGTGTTTAATTTGTTTGAGACAATAATGATACCAGTTGACAATTCAGATTACTCAAAAGATGCAATTCCTATTGTAATTGATTTAGCAAAAAAGTATAATAGTAAAATAGCTGCTGTTCATGTGATGGATGAAGGTTCTATCTTTTCATATGATGATTTAGATGAAAATGGTGAAAATTTAATTAGATATATTATGAATGAAGCTGAACCATTTGATATTGAAGTAACTGATCATCTTATAACTGGTGATGCATTACGTGATATGGAAACTATTATAAGAAAATCAAAAGCAGATTTAGTTGTGGTTCCTGCATGGGGAAATGATACTCAAATACGGGATGTGGATAAAACTAATTTTATTGGAAGTATTGCTGAGCGTATTGTTCGTGTAAGTAAAGTTCCTGTTATGATAATTAAATAAGGATGTGATTATTTTTGTCAGATATTAGTAAAGTAGATGAGTTTTTAACAAATGCTAAGGTTTTTTATCTTGCAACTGTAGATGGTGACCAACCAAAATGTCGACCTTTAGGTTTTCATTTATTAGATGATGGTAAGATTTATTTTGGTGTCGGAACATTTAAGAATGTTTATAAACAGTTAGAGGCTAATCCTAAGTTGGAGATTGTTGCTTTTGATGGTGAGCGTTTTTTAAGATATTTTGGGGTGGCTGTTCTTGAGGATAATGAGGATGTTGTTAATAAAGCATTTGATTTAATGCCTGAGATTGCTGAAATTTATAAATCTAATGGTTGGCAGATGGGTATTTTTTATGTAGATGATGCTACTGCTGAATTTAGAAATATGTTTGAAGCTGAGGAGACTTTCACTTTTAAATATTAATTTTTTTTAAATTTTTTAATTGTTGATATTACAACTGTTGCTAATGCAACAATTTATATATTATTAACACTAAAATACACACATAAAAAAAATAAAAACAGAGTTAAATATGTCACTAGAAGAGCTAAAAAAAATAGATGCTTGCGACCTACCACTTGGAAAACTAATAGCAATGATTTCAAGAGGATGCACAATATACTTCAACAACAGACTAGAACAATATAATATAAACAAAACACAAATGCACATACTATTTGAAATACACTACCAAAAAGAAATCAACCAAGAACAAATAGCAAGCCTATGCAATATGGACAAAGGATCAGTAACAAGATCAATAAGAAAACTAGAAGATAATGGATTCATAAAACGCGAAATAGATGAAAACAACAGAAGACAAAACAAAATATCACTAACAAAAAAAGGAGAAGAAACATTCAACAAAACACTAACAATATTGAAAGAATCAGAAAAAGAACTATTCGAAGAAAACCTATTAATAGAAAATAAACTCTTACACGAAACATTAAAACAAACAGCAATAAGAATAATGGAAATAAACCAAAAGGAGAAAAATAAATGAGCGAAGAAAAAGGAAAAAATGAAAACATCGACATGATTACAGGAGACCCAAAAAAAGCAATAATCAAACTAAGCGTACCAATGATGATTTCAATGTTACTAATCATGTTATACAACATAGCAGACAGTATATGGGTAGCCGGATTAGGAGCAGATGCACTAGCAGCATTAGGATTCATAACACCACTATTCATGGTATTAATAGGACTAGGAAATGGTATAGGAGCAGGTGCAAACTCACTAATTGCAAGATACATTGGATCAAACAACTATGACAAAGCAAACAATGCAGGACTACATGGAATAGTCTTATCAATAATCGTATCAGTAATATTCACAATACTAATCGAAGTATTCATGGCACAAATCCTAGAATTCATGGGTGCAGGAAACACAATAGGATATGCAATGCAATACAGTTACATAGTATTCGGATTCCTATTTATATTCGTATACTCAGGAGTAGCATCAGCAATATTTAGATCTGAAGGAGACATGAAAAGAGCAACATATGCAATTGCAGTAACAGCAATCCTAAACATAATACTTGACCCAATATTCATATACATCCTAAATCTTGGAATTGCCGGTGCAGCATGGGCAACAGTTATATCTGCATTTATCTCATGTCTTGTTATGTCTTACTGGATTTGGGGTAAAAAAGATTTATACCTTGACTTATCATTTAAAAACTTCAAATACAGTAATAAAATGATATTTGACACATTACAAGTTGCAATACCATCAACATTAGAAAGTATAATATTTTCCGCATTAGCAATAATGATTAATGGAATGTTAGTTATTGCATCTGGAACAACTGCAGTAGCAGTTTATACAGCATCAATGAGAATTGTTCAACTAGCAATGATACCATTAATAGGTATTGGAACAGCAGTTCTCACAGTAGCAGGTGTGGCATTTGGAGCAAGAAATCATACTAATCTTAAAACAGCTCACTCCTATTCAATAAAATTAGGATTCGCAATATCTGTAGCTATGGGTATTGTAATGTTCATATTTTCTAATCAAATTGCAGGAATCTTCAGTTATACTTCAGCAAGTTCAACTCTAGCACCACAAATTGCAGAAGCATTATCAGTATTAACATTATTTGTTTTAGCAATTCCACATGGAATAATGTCTTCTATGATGTTTCAAGGTGTTGGTAAAGGATTTTACTCACTACTTATTACACTACTTAGATCTTTAATTCTAGAAACAGTATTTGCATATATTTTCTGTTTCATATTTGGCTGGGGAATAGTTGGAATTTATGTAGGTGTAATTGTGGGTTGTTTCGTTGGAGGAACAATTGGTTATATTTGGGCTAAACTTTTCATTAGAAACTTTAAAAAAGTGGTTTCCTCAGAATAACCCTCCAAATTTTCGTCTTCTTTTTCTTTATTTTTTAAATTTTGCTTGATTTTTTTAAGTTTTAACACCAATTATCTTTTTATACTAAATCAAACTAAAAATTATTTTTAGTTTTTATCAAATACTATTGACTAATTTTTTTAAATATTTAAGGATATGAATAAATGAAAGAATTAAAAATATTCGGCTTAAAAAAACAAATAAAACAATTAAAAACATTAAAAAACCCAATATTCCTTTGTGTAATGGGAACAACAGAAACATCAAAAATACCAGGCATAAGTGCAGCAGGATCCACATCAGAAAACACAAAATACACACCCTCAGCAGATGCAGAAATAATAACAATAGGGCATGTAAAATGCACACAAAACATACCACAATCACCATTTAAAGGAGAAAAATTACCAACACCTGCACTAATAACAAAAGCATGCTTAAACATAACAAAAACACCAGTAAAAATAATAGATGTGGGATTTGAAATAAAACCACACATAAATACAATAAAAATAAATGAAAAACCAACAAAAGATATACAAACAGGTAATGCCGTAGAAAATGCAGAAGAAATATTTAACAAAGCAAAAAAACTAAACTTCCAAGATAATGATTATTTAATAATTGGGGAAAGTGTGCCGGGAGGAACAACAACAGCACTAGGAGTACTAAAAGCCTTAGGATATGATGCAGAATACAAAGTAAGTGGCTCATCTCCAGAAAACCCACACGAACTTAAAATAAAAGTAGTAAATAAAGGATTAAAAAATGCAGGAATCCTAAATAAAAAGCTAAACTATCCATTCGATGCAATAAAAGCGGTTGGAGATGCAATGATTCCAGCAGTAGCTGGAATAATAATGAAACATAAAAACAAACCAATCATATTGGCAGGCGGAACACAAATGACTGCAGTCTGTGCACTAATAAAAAAATTAGAACCAGACTTTGATTTTACAAAAATAATTATAGCTACAACAAGTTATGTTGCAGGAGATGAATCTGCAAACATAATAGATATAGCAAAACAAATAGATAAAAACATAACAATCTGCTCAGTAAATCCAGAATTTGAAAAAACAGATAATACTGCACTAAATTACTATCCGAAAGGACATGTTAAAGAAGGAGTAGGTGCAGGTGGAATGTTATTTGCATCACTTGTACAAGGATTTGAAATGGAAAAATTAAGAGAAGAAATAGTAAAAGAAGTAATAAAAAATAATTAAATAAGATGGGCAGTTATAATGGTGAAACTACTGCGATTAACAGTAAGCTTAATTGAACCATTAATAATATAGTAATTTTTACCTTTAACTTCAACTTCACTTTTTTCATCTGTAATTTTATCAATGCAAAATTCTACAATATTTTCTTGGCTTATTTTAAGATTTTTAGCAATTCTTTTTTCACCTAACTCAGTAGTGTGAACTTTATCAATATTTTGAATTAATGTTTCTTTACTATCCATATATTTTATTATTAAATTTTTTTAGTATAAACATTCTTCCACATCAAAAAAGTCATTTAAAACAAATTTTTGCTAAACGATTAGCACATCTACTAAATGTCAACATCATTTAATCCACTCAAACACAATTTTAATTAAAAGGCTGATTCAAATTTAAAATTAATAATAATGATATGGATAAGTAAAACAAATAATTAAGAAAAAATTCTCATTTTCAAAATTTAAAATAAAATTATTTATTATCTAAAAAATAAAATATAACACAATAAAAACAAATTCCAAAAAAAAATAACAATAAAAGAGAAAAAATGAAAATAGGAAATGTAATAATATCTTCAGTTGAATTTCATGGAAATATGTCTCTTGTAATATTTCTTGCAGAATGCCCATTAAGATGTCCCTACTGCCACAATGCAGAAATTTTAGAATCAGAAGATAATGCTGAAATAGAAGAAATATATGAAAAAATAGATATTGCACATGACTTTATAGATGCAGTCAACATATCTGGAGGAGAACCACTAGTACAAACTGAAGAAACAATTAAAATATTAAAATATGCAAAAGAAAAAGGATTAAAAACAAAATTAGACACTAGTGGAATATACCCAAAACAATTAGAAAAAATATTAAAAGAAAATATAGTTGACTATGTTGCATTAGATGTTAAAGCACCATTTAACAAATATAAAGAAGTAATAAATACAAACATTGGTGAAAATGTTAAAAAAAGCATGAATCTTGTAAATAAGTACAATGTCTTTTTAGAATGTAGAACTACATATGTTCCAATATTACTTAATGAAGAAGATGTTATAACTATTGCAAAAACAATAAATTGTGATCTTTATACATTACAACAATTTAGAAATAGAGTAGTGCTTGATGGTAATTTAAAAGATGTGGCAGATCCAAACCCATTAGAATTAAAAGAATTAGCATTAAAAGTTAAACCATTACTAACTGGTACAACAGTAAAATTAAAAACTGCAGAATTTGGTGAACAAGAAATATAAAAAAATATTAAAAATATTCAAGATTCAAATAAATAAATTTAAATTAAGTTAATATCAAATATTTTAAACAAATATTGTCAATTCAAAATAATTGGAGGTTAAAAATTGTGTTTATTCAAGAATATGTTGGAAATAAAGATGAACTAAATCGTAAAATGCAAGAATACATGATGCTGGGCTATGATGTTAAAGGTTCATCTCCTACATCAGCAATTCTTAAAAAGAAAAAATACAGCTTAGCGCTGTTTATAATTCTTTTAATTTTCTTTGTTGTAATAGGGTTAATCTACTACTTTATGGCGGAAGAGTATACGGTTTCTATTGAAATCAATCCAGAACATGCGGGTGAAACAACTCCAATGATACCTGATCCAGAAATTATGCCACCTAGCAGTTTTGCTAGAAATAAAAATAATTTTGCAGGAAATCCAACATCTGATAATGAGGTTAATAAAGAATATACAAACAATGATGTTACAATGGATGTTCAGCCTGTAGATGCAGAGGTTGTATCTGTGGAAGGTATGTCTTGTAGTTCTTGTGGCGCAAAATTAAATCCAGAGGATAAATTTTGTGTAGAATGTGGAACTAAAGTAGAGTAAAAAAACATTTTGAGGGGGTATTTTATTTATGTCTAAAATTTGTCCAAATTGTGGAGAAGAATTAGCGGAAGATAGTAAATTTTGCATTAGTTGTGGAACTAATTTATCTTCGAATATTGTTGAAACAAATTATGGTGAAGTAAATTCCAATCCAGATAATAATGGCAATTATAATAATTCTAATTTTAATAATTCTGTTTATTTAATGGATATGAAATCACCTACGACTGCGGCAGTATTATCTTTTTTGGTTTGTGGTCTGGGATATGCTTATATTGGTAAAGTAGGCACATTTTTATTGTATTTTTTAGGTGCATTAGTTTTAGGTTTTTTAAGTTTTATTACATTGGGTATTGGTTTATTATTTTTACTTATACTATGGATTTATCAAATTTATGCAGTGCACAGAGATACTAAAAAATATAATATGCAACAACATATGTTGTATCAAAATATGTAGTTATTAATATTATTATAGGGGGCTTTTTATGGAAAAAGAAAAAATAATAATTATTTTATTAGTGGTTATAGTTTTAATTCTTGTTGTTGGGATAGGATTAATGTTTACAGGAGGATTTGGAAATCAGGAAAAGATTCTCAAAACTGGTGATTTAGAATTAAATATGACTGGTTATAATTATAATCTAGTGTCTAATACATCAACAAGTACTGGTGGGGTTAATGGTTATAGTGAAGTATATTCAGTTGATGGTAATGGAGATAGTTTCTCATTAACAATTATGGTTGTTGATGATGTAACTGGTAGTAATGCTCTTAATGGGGTAAGTACAACATTAAGTGGAGCATTAAATGCGGTTGCTGTTGTTAAATGTATTAATGGTAAATGTTATTGGATACAAATAAGTGGTGGAAATGCTGAGCATAATACTGAAGCTTATTTAAATTCTATTATTCTTACTCAAGGAACTGATCCAGTAACTACAAGTACAGTTGCTGCTGCTACATCTAGTTCTTCTTCATCTTCTTCATCTTCATCTTCAAGTAATGTTTGCACTGAACATGATACTAATGGTGATGGATATTGTACTAAATGTGGACGTCGAACAATTACAGAAGATTGTCCAGCACATGATACTGATGGAGATGGATATTGTACTCTTTGTGGAAGGTATGTTTAGTTAATACCTTCATTCTTTTTCTTTTTTTGATAATTATGGATAAATGTAATAATTTATATGATGCAAAACAATATGATAAGGCTTTAAATTGTCTTAATAAAAAATTAGAATCTGATTCATCTAATTTAGAAGCATTATATAAAAAAGCTAATGTTTTAAATAAATTGGGTCGTTTTAGTCAGGCAATAGAAGTTTATGATGCATATTTAAAATTAAATCCAAACAATGAAAAAGCATATAATAATAAAGCTAATGCATTGAACAATTTAAAACGATATGATGAAGCATTAAAATGTTATGATAGAGCTTTAGAAATAGATTCACAATATATTAATGCATTAACCAATAAAGCAACAGTTTTAACAATTACTGGGCAATTTAAAAAAGCAATAAAATATTATGATAAATGTTTAGAATTAGAATCAGATAACTTAAACATATTATATAATAAAGCTAATGCATTAAACAATCTAAAAAAATTTGATGAAGCAATAGAAGTTTATGATGAATGTTTAAAATTAAATTCAGAACATATTCATGTATTAGGAAATAAAGGAAATGCATTGAGAGTATCTGGAAGATTCGATGAAGCTATTGAAACATATGACGAAATTCTAAAATTAGATTCAACTAACAAAAGAGCATTATTTAACAAAGCATTCACACTATCAAATATGGCAGAGTTTAGAAAGGCAATAGAAGTTTATGAGGAATATTTAAATTTAAATCCAAGCAACAAAACAGCATTAAATAATAAAGCATTTGCATTAGAAAAAATAGGTAAACTTCAAGAAGCTATTGAAACATATGATAATGTATTAAAATTAGATGAAACGAATATTGCAGCATTACTAGGTAAAGCTAACTCTTTTTTTAAACTTAAACAATTTGAAAATTCATTAAAATATTATAATAAAGTATTATATTATGATTCAACTAATAAACTAGCATTAAAATCTAAAAAAGAACTTTTAAACTATATTTAAGCACACTAAAAAAAATAAAAATATAAAAAAGAGTATAAAACATAAATAATAATTAATATTAAACTAAAAAAAATTAATAATTTTTTTAATGGGAGGAAGATACTGCCATGGCAAAGTATAAATGTAAACTATGTGGATATATTTACGATGAAGAAAAAGGTGATGAACGAAAAGGAATCGCCCCAGGAACATTATGGGAAGATGTAGCTGCAGGTTACAAATGTCCTTCCTGTGGAGTGCCTAAAAGTTCATTTGCGAAAGTAGAATAAAAAATAAAAAATTTAAGGAGTTTGATTAGAAAATGGCAAAATTTGAATGTGAAGCATGTGGATACATATATGATGAAGAAAAAGGAGATCCAGAAAATGGAATAGCTCCAGGAACCTTATTTGCAGACTTACCAGATGACTGGGAATGTCCTGTTTGTGGAATAGATAAAGAATCATTTGTAGAAATATAAAAAAACAAAAAAACGAGGTTGGATATAATGTTAAATGAAAAAATCGAAAAAGCATTAAACGAACAATTCAATGCAGAATTATACTCAGGATACTTATACTTATCAATGTCAGCATACTTAGAAGAAATCGGACTACCAGGTTTTGCAAACCTAGAAAAATGTAATGCTGAAGAAGAATTAGAACATGCAATGAAATTCTACGATTACATCATCCGCCGTGGAGGAAGAGTAACAGTAGAAGAAATCAAAAAACCACAAACTGAATGGGAAAACCCAGTAAAAGTTTTAGAACATGTTGTATCACACGAAGAAGATGTTACAGCACTAATCAACAACATAGTTAAACTTGCACGTGAAGAAAACGATTATGCAACAGAACAATTCTTAGATTGGTTTGTTGAAGAACAAGTAGAAGAAGAAGAAACAGCAAATGATGATTTAAACAAATTAAACCTTGCAATAGACTCTGGAAATGGTTTATATATGTTAGATCAGGAATTTGCAAAAAGAACAAACGGTCCTGAAGAATAAATTCTTCTCCAATTCTTTTTTTTTAGAAGGATCATAATTTCATGATCCTTTATTTTTTCCTATTTTTTAATTTACATATTATTAATTACAAGTTATAATTGTTTTTTTTTATATTTGTACTTTTTTTGGGTTTTAAAACTATAATGCTCCTATTTAGAGTATTTTTTTTATAGGTTTGAATAATTAAATTATATTGCTTCTTTGAATATCTATGGTTAAATTTAGAAAAATAAAAAATTTAATTGTAGTTATTATTGTTTATTTTTTTTCTTTTCAAATATTTGTAAAGGTATATATAAAGAGCTTTTCAAATATTTGCAAAGGTATATATAAATAACTTTTCAAATATTTAATTAGTATCGTATTGGAAACACTTAACGAAATAAAAAATAAAGGATATAAAAAGATATGCTAGAAGAAAAAGAAAATATAATAAGGAATTTAATAACTGAAGAGTTATATGATGTCCCTACAATTATAACAAATAATTTACAAGGTAATAAAATATCAAACTTTAGATCAGAATACCTACAAATAAAAAAATATATTGATGAATATATAACTGGGAATAAAAGGAAAAGATTTATAGTTTTACCTGGAATACGTGGTGTAGGAAAGACAACATTATTATATCAAGTATATGAATACTTGTCTAAAGAAAAAAATATATCCAATAAACAAATACTTTATATTTCTTGTGAAGATGTTAACAATTTAACTAAATGTAATATAAGGGAATTTGTGGATATATACCTAAAAGACAATTTTAACCGCAATATTCGGACAATTGACAAGCCAATCTATCTTTTAATTGATGAAGTACAATATGATACAAACTGGGCAATATCTGGAAAAATCCTTTATGATAAAACAGATAATATTTTCATGATTTTTACAGGTTCATCAGCATTAAATTTAGAATATAATGCGGATGCTGCTAGGAGAATGAGGAAAATAGAAGTAAATCCATTAACTTATGGTGAATATTTAAGATTAAAATACAAATTAAACATACCTAAAGATAAAAATCCAATACTAAATTTAATATTTAATGGTGAAGTTAATGAAGCTATAAATTATGAAGAAAAAATAAACAATGATTTAATTAATCTCAGTAACTATACTTCTGATGATTGGATGGAATATTTGAAATATGGGGGATTTCCATCACTAATTTATGAAGAAGATTATAATGAAATAATTATCGAATTAAATCATATGGTTCAGAAAGTTGTAAATGTTGATATGACTCATATTAAAAACTTCACAACTGAAAATCAAGCAAATGCAAATAGAATATTACGATTTTTAACATTACAAAAACCAGGTGATATTTCAAGAAATAATTTATCAAATTATCTAGAAACATCAATGGGGAATGTTAAGAATATTTTAGATACTTTAGAGAAAACTCATTTAATATTCCACACAGAACCTTATGGAGCATCATCTAATAGGATAAAAAAAGCTTGGAAGTATTATTTTGCAACAAGTAGTTTGAGAAATGCATTATCAACAAGTATTGGCAATCCCATAAATAAAAAACACTTTGAAGGAATTTTATTAGAAGATTTAGTAGCAACTCATCTTTATTACTCACAATATTATGAGCGAAAATACATCACATTATATCATGAGATTGGGGATGGTAATGTTGATTTTTTAATACATGATGGAGTTAATAATCCAATACCAATTGAAGTTGGACGTGGAACAAAGGGTACAAGACAAATAAAAAAAGCAATTAGAAAATATAATTCAGATTATGGTATTATTGTATCAAATGATGAAAAAACTATTAAAAAAGAAGATAATATTATATTCATAAGCCCTAAAACATTTTCATATTTTTAAAAACACACAGATATTAAAAAAATTTAAATTACTTTTTATCCAAATATAGTCTTGGGATTTATTATGAAAAAATATATATGTGAATTAATCGGAACATTAGTTTTAGTTCTATTTGGGTGTGGAAGTGCTGCAATAGCAGGACAAACACTCGGAACCTTAGGTATTGCATTAGCATTCGGATTATCTATAGTTGCAATGGCATATGTTATAGGTGATGTATCAGGATGCCACATCAATCCTGCAGTATCTTTAGGTATGTTAATAGATGGAAGAATAGGTATTAAAGACTTCATTGGATATGTAATAAGCCAATGTATAGGTGCAATAATTGCAGCAGCAATATTAATGTTTTTAATCAACTCCGCAAATCTTGGAGGAGTTGCAACAACAGGATTAGGTGCTAATGGGTTCGGAGCAGCATCATCAATCGGAATTAGTATGACTGGTGCATTAGTAACAGAAATAATATTAACTGCAGTATTTGTATTCACAATTCTCGGAGTAACTGCAAGTGAAAAAACAGCAAGTGTAGCTGGAATCGTTATCGGTTTAACATTAACATTTGTACATATTATGGGAATACCAATTACAGGAACATCTGTAAACCCAGCAAGAAGTTTAGGACCAGCATTACTATTAGGTGGTCAAGCACTAAGCCAAGTATGGGTATTTATAGTAGGACCATTAGTAGGTGCAATAATTGCAGCACTTATTTACAAACTTATTGTTAAAGATGCAAACACTGCATAATCTTTAACCTTTTTTTCTATTTTTTTATTGTTTAATATCTTAATTTTGATTTATATTGTGTATGTTGTGTTTATTTTTCTGTTTTCTTTTTAGTGTTTTTTTTTTAATCTGTGTTGGGTTATGATTAGGTTTTTTGTGGATGATTTTTCTATGAATTTTATTATTTCTTTTTTTTCTTATTCGGTCTTTTGCATTTAATTTAAAATTAAATTAAGTGAAAATTAGTTTGTATTTAAAAAAATAAGTAAAAAAATAAGAAAAAATCTTAAGTTTCTAGCAGTGATTATATATTTTAAAAATATTTATTTATTATAGTTACTAACCAAACTTTTATTATAGATGATTGACATAATTTATTTTATGT
>CAZJLS010000003.1:0-53555 GCA_964547125.1 uncultured Methanobacteriaceae archaeon
TATTTATAAAAATTGGGAAGAAGAATTTATACCAAAAGTTTGGTAATTAACTATAGTATATTTTTTTTACAGTCTTCCTTTGGTACTTGGTATTCTGTCTGTTTCTATTATGGTTGCATAGTGTAGTGATTTTGCTAGAGCTTTGAATAGTGCTTCTGCTTTGTGGTGGTCATTGCTTCCTTCTGTTTTTCCGTATATGTTTATTTTTGCACTTGTTGCGAATGATTCGAAGAAGTGTATTATTATATCTGATGTTAGATCTCCTATTTTTTCGTTTTGGAAGTTTAGGGTCATGTTGCAGTAGCTTCTTCCACTTATGTCTATTGCTACTTTTGCTACTGAGTCGTCCATTGGTATTGTTGCATCACTCATTCTTCTTATTCCTTTTTTATCTCCTATTGCTTTGTTGAATGCTTCCCCCAATACTATTCCAACATCTTCTACTGTGTGGTGATCGTCTACTTCTAAATCTCCTGTTGCTTTTATGTTTAGGTCCATATAGCTGTGTCTGGATAGTGTTTCTAGCATGTGGTCGAAGAATTTTATTCCTGTGTTGATTTTGTATTTTCCTTCTCCATCTATGTTGATTTTTATTTTTATGTCTGTTTCTTTTGTTTTTCTTGTTACTGTTGCACTTCTTTTCATAATTTTATTCTCCCTTTCAATTATTTTAAATCTTCACTAAATTATTCATTCATATGGTGCATCTCTTATAATTTTAATAGCATCTCTTGAGCATTTCATTGCACATATTGTACAAACATGACAATATCTTAAATGTGATGCACTTGCAGTCCCCTTAATTGTCCAAATTATATCACCTTTAGGACAAATATCCCTACAGTCACCACAACCATTACATTTAGACTCATCAACTTCAATTTTTAAATTAATAAAATCCAACTCCCAAAAAAACTATCCTATAATTTCAAAATACCTACTGAAGCAGCTTTAAAACCAACATAAACATCTTTACCTAACTCCAAACCCAACTCCTTCTGCGCAGATAAAGTAATATCAGATAAAATATTAGTACCACCAATATCTATATTAATTCTTATCATTTCACCATTAATACTCATTTCAACAACCCTACCTTTAAAAATATTACGAATACTAGATATTTGCGGTTCTAACATAACAAAAACATTATCATAACTAATCAAAGCCAATAAATTATCCCCAACATTAAAATTATCCTTTTTAGGAATTTTCAAGCTAACCTCTTCATTAACCTGAATATTCATAACACCTTTATCAGCTTCAATACTACAAACAACAGCTTTCATCTCATTAATGTCATTATGTAACTCCATAACTGCATTAATCTTTTTACATTCCTCTAAAATCTTTTCACCAGTAGAAGTTAAAACAGTACTTCCCCCTCCACCAGTTCCACCTTTCTTAGTAGTAACAATAGAAATATTAAGTTCAGATTCAATCTTATCAATATAATTCAACGTAGTCCTATAAGATACACCACAAATCTTAGATGCATCACTCATAGAATGAGTTTGATTAATTTGATTAAGAATATCAAACTTAAGACTATCTAATAAAAAGTATTTATCATCAGAAATGATTTTATACTCTACTCCAGCTTTAACATTAATCATAATTCCTATTTTTCCTAAAAAACCATTTTACTAAAAAAACTAAAAAAACTTAATATTAATTTCTATTGCTTTTAATTAATAATAGTTTACGAAAAAATAATAAAAAAATAAGAATCAACTATATTTCTCAACAATATCAATTATTCTATTACTAAATTTACTTAAAGGACCTAACTTATTAGAATAATCTCTAGCTAAACCAATATCTTCACTATTTAAAGTTTTAAATAATACTAATAAAACTAAATAGATTATAGGACAAATAATAATACCAATAATTATACCAATAAGATTTTGAGGCAAGAACAAAATAGGAATACCCATAATTAATGATGCAGCAACAATTTTAGCAAAAAATTTAAAAGGAATCTTAGTTTTTGTAATACGAAATGTAATTGCAAGCATAGGTATCATCATAACCAAAGAAGCAAAAGTGATACTGAAAGCCCCACCATTAATACCATTAATAGGAATTAAATAAAAACCTAAACCAACAGTAACAACAGTACCTAACAATAAAACATACATAGGAATTCTAGGATTACCAATACCTTGCACAATACTAGAAGAAATAGTGAAAACAGAATAAAAAGTCATACCCACAACAAGAATAGCTAACGCACCAGCACCAGTAACATAAGAAGCATCAGTAAAGTAAACAACACTCATAATAGCCTGAGAAAGCAAAGCAATACCAACACACATAGGAACAACAAAAATCATACCATACTTATAAGCATTAGTAACATACTTCTCTAATAAAATCTTATCCTTCAAAGCAAAAGCTTCACTAACAGCAGGCAAAATAGTAGTAGCAAGACTACTAGAAATCATCAAAGGCAAACGACCAATAGGATCAGCTGCAGTATAATAACCAATCAAAGTAGAACTTAAAAAATAACCCATAATAATAGTACAAGCACTATAAATAG
The DNA here is from genome assembly GCA_964547125.1 of uncultured Methanobacteriaceae archaeon. GTDB lineage: Archaea > Methanobacteriota > Methanobacteria > Methanobacteriales > Methanobacteriaceae > Methanobrevibacter_A. The sequence continues at coordinate 2,549 of CAZJLS010000003.1, forward strand.
CCATCTCAGCAAGAGCAGAAACACTAACAGGAATAGCATACTTAACTAACCTACCAGCCAACTTCAACTCATCACGAACAGTAAAAACAAAATCACTACTAATAGGAGGAAGATACTCCTTCATATAACGTCTAAAAATAATAAAAGCAGATAAAGCAGATAAAGCAAAACCAACAGAACTACCTAAAACAGCACCAAAAGCAGATAAACCAACAACAATAAAAATAACAGCAAAAAGAGTCATAAATAACTGTTCAACAGCACGAGTATACAAAATATACTCCATCTTATAAACACCCTGAAATGCCCCACGATAAGCCCCAACAATAACACTAAAAGGAGTAATCAAACCAACAGCTTGAAATGCTAAAACAGCCTCAGGCTTATGCAACAAAACACCCAACCAAGGACCAACAAAAAAAACCATCAAAAGACCCATCAAGATTCCAAGAAAAGCCATAATCTTCAAAGCAGTATGAACAGTCTGATTAGCCAAATCATCATAATCTAAAGCCTTATACTCAGAAACATACTTAGCAATAGCAGGAGGCAAACCACCAGCAGATAAAATCTGAAAAATCCCTTGGAAAGGTAAAGTTAAACCAACAATACCATAATTAGTAGGACCTAACAAACTAGCCATAAGGAACCTATAAATATACCCTCCAACACGAAAGATAATATTCCCAGCAAATGTTATAATACTTCCTCTAGCTAACTTTGATGACATTTATTAATTACCGTCCCTAAAAAATAGTAAATTTTTTTTATAATAATAATGAGTAAGATATATCTAATAAATTTATTTAATTTTCAAAAAAAATAATTTATCTAAGAAAACCTAAATTATCTTAAAAATAATCTTTTTATATATAAAAAAGAAGAAAAAGAAAAAAATTAGGAGAAGTATTAGTATACGGTAATTGTATTTGCACTACTTGATGGTTGGTATATTGTAGTTCCATTATATGTACAAATTCCTGTATATTCTCCAGGTGCTAAGTTAATCGCTAAATTAAATATTCCCTTGTAATCTACTACTACATCATATGTTTTACTTGCTCCACTACTTAAACGGGTTAAAGTAACTGATACATGATGTCCTGCGATTGGATTATTATCAATACTTTTTAATGTTCCTGTAAAACTTTTACCTGCCATATATGGTTCTGTAAATTTTTCTGTAGTAAGTATTGTGACTATTCGTGTGTCATTTGCATTAGTTACCTGTATATTTGCACTAGCATTTGAAGGAGAATATTTCCAATTTACACGTTCTAAACCATTATATTCAATATTTGCACTATATAAACCTATGGCTAAGTTTATAGGTAAATTAAACTTCCCATTATAATCTGTAACTACATCATATACTTTGTTTGCACCTGATGATAATCTTGTAAGTTTTAAATTAAGGTGATGTCCAACTAGTGGACTTCCATCAGCACTTAAAAGATATCCTGTAAATCCATCATCACTACCATAAATTTTAATTAGATCAGTAACATTTAAACTTGTGGTATCGTATCCAATTGTAAATTCTGTTGTGTAACTTGTTTCAGTTTGATTATTATAGATGATTGTAACATTATAATATCCAAATGTTGGTGTTTGAATGTTGAATATTGCAACACCATCTTTTACTGTAGTTTCATAATTAGTGTTGTTGATTGTTAAAATTATATTTCCAGAATTAACTAATGTTTTATTTGAATAACTTACATTAACGATAACATTTGTTTTTGAAATTGCAGGGTATAGTATATTATCAATATTTATAATAATGGTTTCATTATAATCTTCTTCATTTTCCACGGTTGCATATCCTCTACTCATATAGGTATCGTTATAAACTCCTAAAATTGTGTATGTTCCATTTGTTTTTGGTAATGTTAAATTAATATTTGCAACACCATCACTTAGATTACTTGTTATTATGTTGTTGTTAAATGTGATGGTTATTGTTCCGTTTTGACCAATGTTATTTGAGTTATAAACTGTGACTGGGATGGTAACTTCTTCATTAACTTTTCCAGTAATATTTGGTATTGTAATATTAATGCTTGTTACGGGTGTTGGTGGTAGGGGAGGTAGGTCAGATGGATTAATTGTGAAGTTAAGACTTAAGGTCATATCATCAATTTTTGCATTGACTATGTATTGTCCTGCATTTGTTGTTGGGAAGTTAAAATTTGTTGAATTAATGAATTTTGAGCTTCCACTATGTCCTCCACTATATATTACAGTTGAGATAGGTAGGTATATTGTAGCCTCAGTTAGTGTGTCTGTTGGTTCTGTGTATATGGTGTTTAATGTTGTAGTTAGTATTAGTATGTCTCCTGTTTTGAAGCTATCTCCAGGTTTTGTGAAGTTCATAACAAACCAATTATCTATTTTAATATATTCTGTTTTATCATAAATGTGTTTATTGTAGTTAATATTGTCGAATGGTGTGTTATTTCCCCACCAATTATTATCTAGTACTAGATTTACATTGTTTGTAGCATATATGTCATTTCCTTCTGTTGCTATGTTATTTGTGATTATTGAGTTTGTGATGTTTAAATAGGATTTGTGTGTGCTTGTGAAGTAAATGAAACCTCCATTTTCTGTTGCTGTGCTATTTTTAATTGTTGAGTTGAATATTGTTATGTTACTATTGTTAGAATTTATTGATCCACCATTTGTTGATTTATGATTTATTATATTGGTGCTGTTTAATATTAAATTGCTATTATTTATTGTAAATAGTTTTACAGAGTTTAATCCGTTTAATGTGTGTCCGTTACCATTTATTTTTAAATTTTTACTTATTTCTATTCCGTTGCTTGGATAGTCTAAATCTGTTTTGCTGTATGTGTAATCTTTTGTTAAGGTAATTTCTCTTAGATCATTTTCTATAGCATTGTTTATCAATCTCCATAGACTTGAATATGTATTATCTGAGTTTATGTTAGTTTTATTACTGATTTCGTCATAGTATGTGTTGTTGTAGTGTGTGAAATTTATTTTATTTCCTGTAATTGGTGCATATTTTACAGATCCATAAATATCTGTTGTGAGGGTGGTGTTTGTTAGAAGATTGTTATTGTTGTATGTAAGTATAGTTATATTTTGGTTGTATTCTCTTTGGTCTTGATATATTAATGTTCCGTTGTTTGAGTTTTCTGCCCCTGATACAATTTCTGTTCCATTTATTTTTATTTGGTTTGCAGCTTTAATATTATATATTCCGTTTAATATGTTGTTTCCACCTAGTAATGTTGCAATATAATATATTCCAGTGTTGTTTATGATTATTGCTCTTGATTTGGCATGATTTTCTGTTAGTATTATATTGTTTATGTTTATGTTTTTTCCATTTGTATATAGTCCTGAACCTAAATCTGCAGTGTTTGATTGGAATATTGTGTTTGTAAGTTGTATATTATCTTTGTTTATGTAGACTGCTCCTCCACTACTTGTTGCTATGTTATTTGTGAAGTTAACATTTGTTGCTGTGATATTTTCTCCGTTAATTAGTATTGCTCCTCCATTTGGAGCATAATTTTTTATGAAGTTGCTATTGTTTATTGTTCCATTTTCTCCATTCCAATGTATTGCTCCCCCATTACTTATTGCTGAATTATTGATTAGTATGCAAGTATTTATTGTTCCGTTTTTTCCCTCCCATAATATTGCTCCTCCATTTAATAATGCGGTGTTGTTTATGAATATGGTATTGTTTACATAGTTTTTATATCCTGCACATACTAATCCTCCTCCACTACGTGCTGCTGTATTGTTTGTGAAGTTTGAATTTAGTATTTGTGTGTTGCTATTGAAGTTATATAATCCCCCTCCATATTGAGTTGCATAGTTATTGTTAAAATTAGATGTGTTCATTATTACTGTTTCAATTGAACTTGAAAGATAGACTCCTCCTCCACGGGATGCATTGTTGTTTGTGAAATTATTGTTTGTGAAATTGTATTCAACACCTGCTTCTATGTAGATTGCTCCTCCATAGTTAGGTACTTTATTGTTTGTGAAATTGTTGTTTTCAAATATTCCACTTATTTTATAACAATCAATCGCTCCACCACTTTTTGCAGTATTGTTTGTGAAGGTTGAATTTGTAATGTATGTAGTTGTGGCATTATTACTTATGAGAAATATTGCTCCTCCAGTATTGTTTGCATTATTTTTATGAAATATATTGTTGTCTGTTTTAAAATTGTTACTTGATGATGCTTGTATAGCTCCCCCATCTACTGTTGCTTGATTTTCTATGAATGTGCTATTTATTATTAAACCATTCTCTCCATTGTCCCATATTATAGCTCCTCCTTCTTTTGCAGTATTGTTTGTGAAGGTTGAGTTGATTATTGTTCCATTTTCCGCTGATTTCCAGTAATATGCTCCTCCGTTTCTTGCAGTATTTTCTTTAAATATTGAGTTGATTATTGTTCCATTTCCAAGGATTAAGGAATAATATATTGCTCCCCCATTATTTCTTGCAGTATTGTTTGTGAATGTACTGTTTATTATTAGACCGTTTTTTACTGCAGCCCATTCTATTGCTCCTCCATTCGCACTTGCAGTATTGTTTGTGAATGTAGCATTATCTATTAATCCACTAACTCCTTTCCATTCTATTGCTCCTCCATCGCCGGTTACTTCATTTTCTATGAATATTGAGTTAGTAAGTATCCCATTTATTCCTAACCAGTTTATTGCCCCTCCATCATTTGCAGTATTGTTTATAAATGTAGAAGAATTTATTATTCCATTTTCACCTTCCCATACTATTGCTCCTCCGTTTGTTGCAGAATTACTTTTAAATATGGTGTTTATTATTTGTCCGTTTATTCCTAACCAGTTTAATGCTCCTCCATCTACTCCAGAATTATTTTCAAATAAACTATTGTTAATTATTCCATTTGCTCCCATCCAATAAATTGTTCCACCTTTATCATTGGATGTTCCATTAATAAATATTAAATTGTTTATTACAACATCATTTGCGGTTATTTGGAATATTCTAGCAAGATTATTTCCATTTATCACAGTTTTATTTCCATTTAATATTAGTTTTTTGTTTATGACAACTCCATAAGTGTAATCTGTGTCAAATATAGGATTGTATGTGTAATTTATTGTTAAATTTAATTCCTCACCTTCTTCTGCACTATCTATTAAACGTTGTAATGCTATGAATGAGTCTTTTGGTTCATAATTTGTAATGAATACTTCTTGATTATCCACTATTGCAGTTACTATTAAATTAGTATTTCCTGGATATGTGTAAGTTACACTTGCTTGACTACTTATTGGTTGTGTTGGTGGATTTATTGTTCCAGATGTTATATTAAATCTTAATATTCTTTCAGGGATAGTTCCTGTAAAATCAGTATATACACTATTTGTACTATTATACAATGTGTTTAAAGTTGCTGTTAATGTTATATCTCCACCTTCTACTAAAAATTCCCCATCTATTTTTAATTTTAATATTACCCATGTTTCTGGCATTAGTTCTGGTATAAAATCGGTGAAATATTGGAATGTTGGTTTGTTTTCACCCCACCAATTTTCATTTAAATTTATATTATTAAATGAATTTATAAATGTTCCAATACCAATATTTCCATAAAAATCACTATTATTAACTATAGAGTTTCTTGTTATGTTAATAGAGTCTACATCTCCTCCAAAACATATTGCCCCACCATTATCAGCATAGTTTTCAGTAAATGTATTACTTATTATATTTCCATTTTTAAAGTCATCTAAATGTAATGCTCCTCCACAAATTCCTGCAGTATTCTTTCTAAATGTGGAATTTGTAATATTACTATTTAAACTTAGAGTATATACTGCTCCTCCATAATATGCAGCATAGTTATTTGTGAATGTGGAGTTTATAATGTTCATATAATGACTATTAAAGTAGATTGCTCCACCTTTTTCTTCTGCATAATTATCTGAAAAAACTGTGTTTATTATTTTTAAGTATCTTTCATTTGAGTATATTCCTCCTCCTCTGAAAGCTCTACTATTTGAAATTTGTGAATTATTTATCAAACCTCTTGATCCAGTCCAATAAATTGCTCCACCATTTACATTATTATATCCATTAATTAAGTTTATATTATCTATTTCCACATTATTTGCAGCAATTTGGAAAATTCTTGATTTATTAAGTCCGTTAATTGTGTAATTGTTTCCTTTTATTTTTATTTCATTATTAATTTTTATTCCTTCAAGATAAGGCAAATCAGTATTTAAATTAAAAGTATAATTTTTATCTAAAATTAGCTCTGTCCCTGTTAATTCTTCAATTATTTTATTTAAATCTGCGAAACTATTATTATTATTAATATTTGTAAGTGTTAAGCTTTGATTATCAACGGTTGCAGTTACAGTTATAGTTTCACTTGCAGGATATGTGTAAGTTGTTGTTGTAAGTTCTGTGAATGTTGTACTTATTGGATTTAAAGATCCTATATTTGCTGTGTAGGTTACGGTTCTATTTAAAACATATTCATCAAATTCCATATAGGTTTTACTTGTTCTATCAAATATGGTGTTTAAGCTTACTGTTAATGTGTTTTCCCCACCAGTACTTAACAAATCATCATCACTTGTAAATTTCATTATTATCCAAGTATTAGGTGAAAAATCAGTAATATATTGTTCATAATATTTAAAATCAGGTGTGTTAGTTCCCCACCAATTATTATTAATACTATTATATTGATTATCATTATTGTCAGTATTTACAGCATAGCCATAATAATCTTTATTATTTATAAATACATTATATTCTATATTATTTTTATAAGCAGTTCCATGTAAGCATATTGCCCCACCATAATCTCCAGTATTATCTATGAAAGTATTTCCAAGGATATTATTTTCATCAGCATCATATATTTCTATTACTCCTCCTTGAAGAGCTGCAGTATTGTTTATAAATGTGGAATTTATTATCAAACCTTTATTTCCACTCCAAAATATTGTTCCCCCAGCATCCTCTCCATTATTATTTATAAATGTAGAGTTAATAATAGTTCCAGAGTTTCCACTCCAATATATTGCTCCACCACCAATGAGTTCATAGTCAATATCCCCTGTTTCATAATCATATGCGGATTCATTAGTGGCTATAAAATGATTTTTAATTATAGTATTTTTTATAGTAACATAATCAGTTTTTATATTAAATAGACGAATACTATTGTTTCCATCTAATGTATATCCATTACCATCTATAGTTAGATCAGTGCTAATAACAATTCCAGTTGATGCTAAACTACTATCTTTTTTACTATTATATGTATAATTTTTATTTAAGGTTATAACATCTCCAGAATTCGCACTATCTATTAGGGTTTTTAGTTCTGTGTAAGTTCCAGTAACATCATTTAAAATAGGGTTTTCATTATGATTATTTTTCATATTTGCATTATTATTGTTTCCAATATCTTCAGCATATACAACATTTGTGCAAAATAGGAATAATAAAAGTAAACTAAGTATTATAAGTTTTTGTTTTGATTTCATAATATATTACATTCCATCTTCTTATTTCAATTTTTATTAATTATAAATAGTTTATATTATTGTTAATTAAATATTTTTTTGAAAATATAAATTTACACATCGAATTTAAACTTGAATTTTCAATTTTTACAAAGTTTTTATAGAATTAAATAATATTTATTACTCAATTTAAAGTAATTATAGTATATTTAAAAGAATATTATAAAAAATGAATATTATATATGATTAAATAACTAATATTAAAATTTAAAATAAAAATTAATTTATTTTTATATTTTTATATAAAAATTATCATTTATTTTAGTATCTTTTTATCCTATTAAAGATTTTTATAAACATAATTATTTTCTTATATTTAAGTATATTTATTCTTATTTTTTGGCAAAAAATTAAATATTATTAATTAAGTATAATTATAATTGTATAACGATATGAATAATTTTTAATATCATATTTTTAATTAAATAAATTTTTTCAAAAAATAATTTTTAATATGGTTATACATTCAAATATGTCACTTTAAAAGATAAAAACGGGACAAAAATAAAATTCTATTAAAAAAATTTAATTTAAACATAATATTCATAAAAGGAAAGGAATAAAATATGAATTTAAAAATAAAGAATTCACTACCTATAATATTCTTAATATTATTGGTATTGGTTATAATTCCACAAACATTTGCTACAGACTCTGTAGCAACAAATGACAACATACAGGATGTTATAAATGATGTGGAAGATATAACAATCAATGAAACAAATCATGATAACACACAGTTATCGGAAAACGATGAAATAAAACAAAACACAGAAACAAATTATTGGCGAATGGCAATGAATCCAACAACAATCACATATAATGATGATGGTTGTACTGTTGATGTTACAATAGAAACTGATATGGTTTCTGCTGGAGAATTAGTATATTGGATTAATGGTACTGCAACAACATATTCAGTATATATTGGAAGTGGATTTACCAAAGCATATACTAATACTGCTTCATTCCAGATTGATTTATCACATTTAGGAACCTCAAATTTATTTGATACTGATGGTGTCTATGAAGTAAGCTTAAGACCATCTAATGGGGCATCATATATGGGTTATACATTTAATGATATTACTCCGGAGTTTGGTACAGTAATTGTAACAGTAGGTTCTGGGGGATCTTCAAGTGTAACTGCATATACAACAACTCCAACAGTTAATAGTCAAAATAGTGTAGCATATACAAAAGGAACACAAACAATAGTAAATGTAGCTGTAGATTATCCAGAAAGTATGGAAGAAGACCTTGAGTGGGCTCAAAAAGTATTTGTGTATATTGACACAATATCAACTACTACTCGTGTTGAAATTTCAGGTGTAACATCTACACAAAAAAGTTTTACTTATGATTTGGAAAATATTAAAGATAATCTTACAGTAGGTTCACATACTTTATACTTTGGTCCTAATTCAGGAAGTCTAGATGATACTGATTACAAGCCTTTAAGTGTTACAGTTAGTGAAGCTTCCTCAAGTGAAAATATGTATACCTCAACACCAAAAGTCAATGGTGAAACTAGTGTAGCATATACAAAAGGAACATCAACAATAGTAACTGTAACTGTAGATTATCCAGATGCTTTGGCAGATGAACTTGAAGAGGAGGAAATAAAAGTATATATAAATCCTACTGAAGTAACAAGCACTAGCATAACTGTTTCTAATGAAAATAAAATTACACTTTCAAGTGTTGACCCTAAATCTAAATCTTTCACATTTGATTTAGAAGATATTAAAGATAAATTAAGCACAACAGAAACTAATATGATATATGTTGGACCTTCTCCAGCTTCTTTAACTTACTATGCTTTCGATGGTGTAGTTTATAATCCTTTAACTGTTACAGTTAGTGAAGGTGGTTCTGGAAGTTCTAAAACTCCAACTAATTTAACAATAGATAATACTGGAACAACAGTTTACACTGGAACTGATATTACAGGTAAATTAACTGATAATACTGGGATTGGTTTAGTAGGTAAAACAATATCTTATAAAATTGGAAGTACAGAAAAAACTGTTACTACTACAACTGGAGGAGTCTTTAATATAAGTACTTCTACTACAGGTACTTACTATAACTTTAAATTTGAAGGAGATACAAGTTATGAAGCATCTAGTTCTGCTAAAAGTTTCACAGTTAAAGAACAACCTAAATTTGAACTTAATATAACTGAAACTACTATAGTATATACTCCAGGTACTGAAACTATTATAAATGGAAAAATGTCATTCCCTACAAATATTTACTTTAGTACTGCTAATAATGGGAATAGACTATTTGTATGGTATAATAATGATATTTCTACTGCAGAATTAGCTTCAGATGATTATGGTTATCTAACTTTAAGTAATGGTGATTTTGAAGTAGATTTAAGTAAATTAGAGTTTGATTTTAAACCTGGTAAAAATTATACTTTAACTTTTGGTCCTAAAAATGGTGTTGATAATGCTGATTTAGCATATTACGGTGCAAATATTGTATTAGATTCTATAAATGTTACTATTCCGGGGACTGTTAAAAAAGACACTAATATTATATTAGATAATAGTGTTGTTGTTGAAGGTTCTACAATTAATGGTAAACTTATAGATGAAGATAATAAAACTTTAAAAAGTAAAACTATTAGTGTTAGTTTAAAACTTCCTTCAGGTTCAACAGAATCTAGTAATGTTACTACTGGAAATGATGGTACTTTTAAAATAACTGATGCTAAAGTAGGTGTTTATACTTTTACTTTTGCAGAAGATTCTAATTATGCAAAAGCAACTAATACTACAACTGTAACTTATGCTAATAAGAAAGTTGTTGTAACAGTTACTGAAGATAGTATTACTTACAAAAAAGGTGAAAACACTATAATTCATGGTACAATATCTGGTGTTGCTTCATATATGTTCTATTCTGGTGATACTGAATTGTATGTTTGGGTTAATGGAGACTTATCTACCCAAGAAATAGTTTATGATGAAGATGGATATAAAGTTGATATGGCTAATGGTGCTTTTACAGCTAATTTAAAGCTTATGGACTTTAACTTTGAAGTTGGTGAAACTTATACTTTAACTTTTGGTCCTAAAGATGGTGTAAATAATGCAATATTAATAAGTGACTATTATCTATATTCTGCTGATTTAGATAATGTGACTGTTAAAGTTACAGATAAAAATCCATCTAAGATAACTTTAGATGAGACTAGTATTAAAGCTACACAAGATATTACTGGTAAATTAACTGATAACAGTGATAATGGTATTGCAAGTGCAACAATTAAGTTTGTTAAACCTGATGGTACAAGTGATACAGTTACCACTGGTTCTGATGGTACATTTACTATAAGTAGTGCTATTGAAGGAACTTACTCTAACTTTGAATTTGAAGGAGATACTACTTATGAAGGTGTTGTTGCAAGTTCTAATGTTACTGTAAGTGGTCCGGAAGCTACAACTTTAACTGTAAATAAAATTGATGATACTGTTTTTGTTGGAAAAACTATTACTGGTATGTTAACTGATAGTGAAGATACTGGTATAGCAGATGCTGTTATTAAATATACTGGACCTAATGGTGCAGATACTGTTACTACTGATTCTACTGGCGCATTTACAATATCTAATGTAGAGTTAGGTGAATATAAGGACTTTAGTTTTGAAGCTACTATTGATTATCAAGCTGCTTCAGTAAATGGTGCAGTTACTGTTATTAGTACTCCTACTTATAATGGTATTATTTATGTTTCTAAATCTGGTAGTGATTCTAATGATGGTAGTGAATCTAGTCCAGTAGCTACTATTGCTAAGGCTATTGAATTGGCAGAGTATACACTTGATCATAAGATTATTGTTAGTGCTGGAACTTACCGCGAGCATGATTTAAGTATTAATGATGCTTTAAGTATTACTGGTGTTGGTAATGTTATTATTGATGCTAATAAACAAGGTAAAATCTTTAATATTGATACTGCTGAAGAAGTTAGTCTTACTAATTTAACACTTATTAATGGTAAATCTACAACTGATGGTGGAGCTATTAGTATTAAAGATGCGAAAGTCATTATTGATGGTTTAACATTTAGAAACAATATGGTTGCAAAAGATGATGGTACTTTAGCTGGTTATGGTGGTGCTATTAGTTGGAATGCAGATGAAGGTTTATTAATTAACTCTGTATTTATTAATAATAGTGCTCGTATGAGTGGTGCTGTTAACTGGGGAGATATGTATTCTTCAGGAGCTACTGGTGGTGACATCATAAATTGTACTTTTGATAGTAATTATGCAACTTCTAAAACTGGTGCTTTAAGTTTATACATTCCTGCTAATGTTATAAATTCTACTTTTAAAAATAACAATGCTAGTGATCCATCAGGAATAGCTACTCAAGTTGGAGCATTATATGTTTATGCAAGTAATTCTTTAATTACTGGTTCTGAATTTATTAATAATTATGCTTTAGGTTATGGTGGAGCAATAGAAATTGATATTGCTAGTGATGGAACTGTTATTAATGATACTAAATTTATTAATAATACAGGTAATTCTGGAGGTGCAATTGAAGCACAAGGATCTAATATTGTTATAGGTAATTCCACATTTATTAGTAATCATGCTACCTATGATGGTGGAGCAATCGATTTATTATTAAGTATGGACTCTGATGAAGGAGTATTTATTAATAATAATATATTTGAAAGTAATGTGGCTGATAATGATGGTGGAGCTATTAGTATTGATGGTTCTGAAAGTTATGGTTATGATAATGGTGTATTTTTAGAAGATAATACTTTCACAAGTAATACTGCTAGACATGGTGGTGCAATTTCTACCGATTCTGATTCTGTTTTAAACTTAAAGAATAATGAATTTACTAGTAATGTTGCATCTGTTTCTGGTGGTGCTATAAAAGATGGTAAATTAACATTAGAAGGTAACACTGCTAATGATAATGAAGCACCTGTTGGAGCTTGTATTTACCTTGAAACTGGTTCTATTGAATCTGATGTAACTTTAACTTATTCAAGTATTTCAGCACTTTCTGGTGATACTGTTACATTAACAGCTATTTTAACCGATGATAATGGTAATAGTATTGTATTATATGGTAATAGTTATTATCCTGGTGTTTACTTTACTGTTGAAGGTAATGATGTTTTAGGTACTGTAACTTACAATTCTGAAAATATGACTATTGAATATGAAGTAACTCAATCTACTGGAGATTATACTATATCTGGTAGTGTTGATTCTGATTTCGCAGATAGTGTTACTGTTGTTGATGGTACCTTAAGTGTTGTTGAAGAATTAGAGACTGTTTTAACTGTTGAAAATCAAACTATTAATTATGGTACTAGTTTTACTGGAACTTTAACAGATATTAATGGTAAACCTTTAGCAGGAAAAGAAATTACATACACATATAAAGGAAATACTTTAACTGTTACAACTGATGATGAGGGTGTATTTACTATAAGCTCTGCTCGTGAAGGTATATACTCTGATTTCGCATTTGCTGGTGATGATTCATATACTGAAAGTACTAGTGATGCTGTTGTTACTGTTAGAGAACAAGTAATTCCTACCCCTACTATTGTTAATGTCACCATAACTGATTCTAGTTTAACTGTTAATAATGGAACTGTTAGTGTTCATGTAAGTCCTAGTGATGATAGTATTGTTAATAGTGGTAGTGTTAGTTTAACTGTTGATGGTGTTACTTATTCAAGTAATGTTACAAATGGTGTTGCTACATTTAACCTCAATTTAATTAGTGGTAATTACTCTGCTCTTGTAGATTATATTGCTATTGGTAATTATACTAATGCTAGTAAGAATTTAACAGTTATTGTTCCTACAACTAATAATACTAATGATACTAACCATACTAATGTTACAACCAATGTTTCAACTATTATAACTTTAGAGTTTGAAGAGTTAGAAACTGGTCATGAAATACGTGGTAAGTTAACTGATGCTAATGGAAACTTATTAAATGGTAATGTTGATATTGCTCTTTCACGTTTAAGCAGTGGAGCAAGTAAAACATATACTGTTACATGTACTAATGGAGAATTTGTTTTACCATTACATCTTGCACCTGGAGATTATAGTGCTAAAGCTACTTATAATGGTGAAGGTAATTATTTACCTAACAGTACTGGTGTAAAATACATTGCTTTAACTGATAAACCATCTAATGTTATTTTAAATGATAGTGATGAAGTAACTGGTGTTTATGGTGAAAATAATACCTTTGGTGGTGTATTAACTGATAAAGAAGGTAATGCTCTTGCAGGTTATCATCTTGCTTTAAATATTACTCGTTTAAGCAGTGGTGCAAGTAAAATTTACTATGTAACTACTGATTATAATGGTAATTATGTTTTACCTATTAATTTAGCTCCAGGTTATTACACTATCCGTACAGTAGTTGATGATAAAAATTATACTGGTACAGGTTTATCTAGTCTTATTATAAGAAGTAATGATTCAGATATTGATTCCCGTAATGAGACAGTTTTAAATGTTGTTAGTACTGTTATTGATTCATCTACTGGTGGTAACTTATCCGGTAAACTTTTAAACACACTCGGTTATGGTATTGCTGGTCAATATGTTGATGTAACATTGGCTAATACTAATGGTGCAAGTAAAACTTACAGCCTTGTAACAGATTATACTGGTTCATTTAATTTACCAATTAATCTTGGAAAAGGTAGTTATACTGCAGTTTGTGCTTATGATGGTACAAGTACATATGCACCAAGTAAAACAGGTACACTTGCTTTAACTGTAATTTAAAATCTAAATTTTTACTTTTTTTAATATAGGATGAATTTTTTTTCTTCCTATATTTTTTTATTTTTTACTGAATTCGGTTTTTAGTATATTTTATAAAAAAATATTAATTAAAATTACTGATATCTTAAAAAAACATTATAATATTTATTATCAAAACAATTTTAGAATTTCAAAATAAGTAATAATTAAATATAAAGAAATTATAAGATATAAATTATAACGATATGTGTAATGATTATCATCGTTAAATAAAAATATTTTATATAATACTTAAAATTTTGATAAAGATGTCTATTTATCTTTAAACATATTTTTTTTTATCTAAATCATGATAAAAACCATAATAATACACTTAATAAATAAATTCATGCTTAATTAATGATTTATAATGATATTATTATTATGTGCAAGAAAAAGTTTTCTTATAAAAAAATTTTTCGTGGATGATTACACATTATAATTTAATACTTTAAAAAAAGTTTCTAATAAATTAAATAATGATTTAAAATCAAAAAAAGAAGTAAATACTTATATTTTACTTTTTTTAAAATAAATAAAGGAAAATAATAACATGAAATCCAAAATTTTAATCACATTATTAATATTAACATTATTGTTAATATTACCAACTGTATCAGCGGAGGATACTGGAAGCGGTATTGATGATGATGACGATTTAACTACTGTAACAGTATCTACAACTGAAGATTTTATAAATGCGCTAGATAATAATGATTTTAATAAAATAATACTTAAAAATGGAACATATAAAGTAAATGGTGCAACAGTAACAAGAGATTTGACAATAGAATCAGAAACTGATGATATAGTAACTATTGATGGTGAAAACATCCAACACTTATTTTATGTTGCTGAAGGTTATAAGTTAACATTAAATCATATAAAAATATTCAATGGAAGAGGGTATATATCTTCTGAAAATTTTGGTGGTGGAGTAATAGTTGATGGAACATTAGTTGCGAATAATTGTATATTTGACAGTAATTATGTAGGAAATAGAGGGGGTGGAGTTCTAATTGAAGGGGGATGTGCAAACTTCACAAATTGTATTTTCAATGATAACCAAGCAGAACGTGGGGGAGCAATAGCAACATACTTTTATGATGGGCATATACCTGTAGTTTATATTAAAAATTGTACTTTCACAAAAAATTATGCAACTTATGGTGGAGCAATACATCTAATGGGAGGATATTTATATGTTGAAGATTCTACTTTTGAAAGAAATAGTGCATTAAACTATGGAAGCTCAATTCATGTAAATAAAGGATTTGATAACTCAGGAATCCAATCTGTCGGATATGCATTAATTAAAAACACTACATTTACAAAAAATAATGTACATATTACTGGTGAATATGGTGGTGCAGTAAGTGTATTTGGAAATGTAAATGGTAAAACTGCAACAGTAGATATAAAAGATTCATACTTTGAAGCTAATACTGCAGAATATGGTGGAGCATTATGTGTACTTATTGATGGATTTATGAATGTAAGTAACACAATTTTTAAAAATAATAATGCAACAGGTTATGGTGGTGCAGTATTTGTATTTGATAATATAGAAGTAAACAACTGTACTTTCCAATTAAACAATGGAGATCAAGGTGGAGCAATAGCAGCATATATGAAAGCATATATTAACAATTCAATATTCATAGATAATACTGCAAGTCTATCTGGAGGAGCAATAAGAAGTACTGGAGATGTAATAGTAAATAATTCACAATTCACATCTAATACAGCACCATATGGTGGAGCATTATCTGCAGAAGGAAAAAAAGGATGGTTTACTGAAAATAAATTAGTAGTAGATAATTGTATACTAACAAAAAACAATGCAATAGGAATGAAAAACGAATCTGGTGGACTTGGTGGGGGAATATATATTGAAGGAGGATGTGACCTCACAAATTCAATAATAGAAAACAACAATGCATATTATGATGGAGGAGGAATAGCTATAAACAACTTCAACAACTCTGTCAAAATAAACAATAACATAATAGTAAATAACAATGCAAATCAAGAAGGAAAACAAGTAGAAATCGAAGATAACAGTAATATTAATATAAACAATAATTGGTGGGGAACAAACAATCCATTCCCAAAAAATCACAACATAATAAGACTATATGACAATATAACAGAAACATATTCATCATACACTCCAGAAAAATGGATTACACTAAAAGTAAACATAAACAACAATAACTTAGTCACTAATGAAACAGCAAAATTAATCGCAACAATTACAAACAATGTTGAAGAAGATTCACAAATACCTAAAAGAGAAATAAACTTTTCAACAAATGGAGGAACACTAAACCCAACAAAAACAAACATACAAACTACAACAACAATAGAATATACATCTCCAACAATAGGGGGAGCATACGAAATAAAAACTAAATTAGACAATGAAGAACAAACAATACAAGTAATTGTAGAAGAAATAAACACCTTAATAAAAATAAACATAGAAGAAACATTAATCGAAATAGATAAAAATGAAACAATAAAAATACATGTAACAGCAGAAAATCGTACAGTAAACGGTGGAATAATAAGATTATATAATAATGGAATAGCAGTAGGAACAAATACAGTAGAAAACGGAATAGCAGAAATACAAAACCAACTAGAACCTGGAACATACACAATAAATGCATACTACATAGGAGAAGGAATATACGAAAACACAAATAAAACAATAACACTCAAAATAAACAACACAACACCAACAAATAATACTAACATAACACCAGCTATAAACCAATCCACAATAATAACAAACACATCCCAAGTAGGGGAATACGGAGAAGAAATAATATACAGTGGAAAATTAATAGATGAAAACGGTAATTTCGTAATAGGACACCCAGTACAATTAAACATCACAAGATTATCATCAGGAGCAAGTAAAGTATACACAGTAATAACAGACTATACTGGAACATATCAAATACCAATAAACTTAGCACCTGGAACATACACAATAAAAGCATCATATGATGGAGTAAACGGAGTTAATCCAGCTGAAGATCAGCTAGTAAGTCTAATAATATATAATAAAGGCGAAAAACCAAGCGATAAAAATATATCCGTACTAAAATTAAACCCATTTTCAAATATTGATAAAAAAGTAACAGGACAACTAATAGACAACTATGTAAATCCAATAATCGGATACTACATTTCAGTAAAACTAACAAGAATATCTTCAGGAGCAAATAAAGTATATATTGTAACAACAGACTACAACGGACAATTTAATTTACCAATAAACTTAGCAAAAGGACAATATTTAGTTGAATGTAGTTTTGATGGTGCTGAAACATATACACCTTCACATAATGCTATGACAATGGAGATAATTTAATTATTTCCATTTTACATTTTCTTTTAAGATTTTAAAAAACAGTAATTTTTTGTGATTTTCATGAAACTTAAAAAATTCTTACCTTTAATAATAATTTTTTTCATAATTTTATCTTCGCAACAAGTTTTTGCAGAAGATACAGAAATTTTAAATGATTTAAATGAGTATAATACAGATGATTTGTATATTACAGAAACAAACACAAGTATTGTTAATTATACACCTGGACAATCTAATATAGTCCATGTATCAACAAGTTACCCAAATTTTATTGAAACAGAAGAATATGACTACATTGGATCTTTTAATGTTTATGTTGACACAATAGATGGTAATGGTTTTGTCGAAACCCCTTATAAATATAATATCCATAGTCTGGATTTTGATTTAAAAGATATCGATGATAGGCTTACAAGTGGAATACACCGTCTATATTTCGGTCCAAGTCCATTTGCATTATCACTTGAAGTTATAAGTGCAGAATATCATCCTTTAATTGTAGTTGTAAATACAAATGATAAAACAAATACGGTAATATGGATAAATCAAACAAGTGTAGCTCTTGGTGATAAAATTACAGGTTTATTAACTGATGGATACAACGGACTTCCAAATAAAATAATAAACTATAACACACCAAATGGTACAAAATCAACAAAAACAGATGAAAATGGTGTTTTTGAAATAGTTACAGAATATTTAGGTCAATATTCAAATTTTAACTTCCAAGAAACAGATGAATATAATGCTCATACTTCAAATACAATTGTAAATGTTACTCAAGGAAAATATCAAGTAATAATAAATGAAAATATTGTAAAATTTACTTCTACAGATTCATACATTACAGGTTCAATAAATTATCCAAGTAATGCTATATTATGGGATGATTTATGGGTTTGGTTTAATGGAAACCAAGATACCGCTACACCAGCATATGATTCAGATGATAAAAAAATTACTTTAACATCTAAAACCTTTAAAATAGACTTAAACAAGTTATACACAACACCATCAACTAGTAATTTCACAATAACTATAGGGCCACGTTATGGTTTAGATAATGAGGTAATAAGATATAATAATCTTTCACTAGATTTAGATACTGTATTTATTGTTAAAGGGAATATTAAAATTCCATCAACTATAAAAATCCTAGAAAATACTACAATTCAAGATGAATACATTGTAGGAGTATTAACAGATGAATATGGGGGAATCTACAATAAAACAATTTCCTATAAAAGTCCATCTGGAGAAGAAAAAACTACAGTAACAAATGCTAATGGAAAATTCTACATACTTGCAAATGAAGTGGGAATCTATAAAGATTTCAAATTCAGCGGAGATAATCTTCACATAAATACAAGTTCTAATACTGAAGTTATTGTAACACCTGCAGAACAAGTATTTAAAATAAACTTAAACGAAACTATTGTAAATTACATTGCAGGCGAATCATATATTATAAGTGGAAATTTAACTTATCCTGGAAACTTAAACTTCAACCAAGATTTATACTACACAATAGGCGATAATACAAAAAAGTTACCATTAAAAACACAAATAAAAGACAAAAAATTTAAAATCGATATAGATGATTTAGATTTAAGCGAAAGCTCCACTATAACAATAGGATTAGAAAACGGTGCAAATAATAACTTTATAACTACAAACAACTTAAAATACAATAATATCACTCTTCAAGTAAATATGAACAGTAAAACAAAAACAATAATACGATTCAACACAACTAATGTGAAAATTGGAGAAGAAATAATCGGATACTTAGAAACAATAGATAAAGAAGGACTAAACAACAAAACAATAACTTACACTTCACCAGAAGGTGATAGAAACATAATAACATCAACCAATGGAATATTTATAATACTTGCAAATATGAATGGTGAATATAAAAACTTCCAATACTTAGGAGATGACACCTACAGTCAATACACATCAAATGTAACAATCCAAGTTGGAAACACAACAGGAAAAGTAAATGTTACAGTAATAGATGACACCTTTGTAATCATAAATAACACTCTAACAGTATATTTATTATC
Organism: uncultured Methanobacteriaceae archaeon; assembly: GCA_964547125.1. GTDB lineage: Archaea > Methanobacteriota > Methanobacteria > Methanobacteriales > Methanobacteriaceae > Methanobrevibacter_A. The sequence continues at coordinate 22,417 of CAZJLS010000003.1, forward strand.
ACAAGATAGCTCAAATATAAATGAAGGAAACATAGAGCTTAGAATAACAGATACATGCATTGCAAACGGAGAAGTGAACAACAATCACGCAAATTTAAACATAAACTGTCCAACAGGAGAATATAATGGAACTTTAATTTACACAGGAGAAAACAAATACAACAACTACACAAAAAATGTTAAAATTTTAATCAAAGCAGAAAACGAGATTATAATCTTAATTCCAAATATTGAAACAACTGAAAATAGTAAATTAACAATACCAGTAACAGTAAAATACTCAAATAATCAAAATGTAAACAATGGAAACATAAAACTTGAAATATTAAACAAAGAATACAGTAAAGAAGTTACTAATGGGCTTGCAGAAATACAACTATTAATAGATAATACAACAGGAATAATACCAATAAAAATAACATACACAAATCAAACATACACAAAAAGCACTAACTCAACTATAACTGTAAACAAACAAGAAAATACCAGTTTAAAAACAAAAATAACATTAAGTTTCATAGAACTTGAAAATGGAGGAAACCTTAAAGTAATCTTAAAAGATGAAAATGAAAATCCAATAAGTGCAAATATAAATTTAACACTCACAAGATTAAATAACAATCAATTCAAGATATATAACTTAAACACTAACTCTTCTGGAGAATTTTTATTAGACCTACATCTTGCACCAGGAGATTACAGTGCAAAAGCAGAATATTCTGGAGATAAAACTCATTCAGCATCTGAATCTGAATTAAGATATTTAGTACTTACAGGAAAACCATCAAATGCTATATTTGAAGATACCAGTAAAATAGATTATATTTATGGAAATAGTAATAATTTCACAGGAATTTTAAAAGATAAAAATGGGGAAATTCTTAAGGGATATCATGTTTTATTAAATGTCACTCGTTTATCTTCTGGAGCAAGTAAAGTTTATGATGTTACGACGGATTATAATGGTCAATATTTACTTCAAATAAATTTAGCTCCTGGTGAATATACTATAAGATCAGCTATAAATGATAAGAATTTTGTTGGAAATAGTTTTTCTACTATTAGTATATTACGTGATAATCAAAGTGAAGATTTAAGAAAAGAATCTATTTTAACAATAAATCCTTTTAATAGTTATTATGGATCTGGTGAAACTTTTAATGGTTATTTAAAGTATGTTAATAATGAACCAATTGCTGGACATTATATTGAAGTTACTTTGTCTAATACTAAGGGTGCAAATAAAACTTATACAGTAATTAGTGATTATAATGGGTATTTTAATCTACCTATTACTCTTGCAGTTGGGGTTTATGGTGTTGTTTGTGTGTATAATGGTACTGAGACTATTAAATGTGTTAGAGCTATAAGTGAATTAAATATTTACTAAAATTTCACATATTGATATACTTATAGCTTTTTATTTATACAAATTTAAAAGAAGTATTAAATTTAATTTAAATTACATTAAATATTTTTAATACTTCATTCTTTTTCTTTCGTTATTTTTTAGCATAAACATAAATAAATCAAATAACATAAACATATAATATTATGATTTTAGGAATATGTGGAAGTCCAAGAAATAATACAACCCACTATGTTTTAAATGAAGCTTTAAACAAACTACAAAAATTAGGTTTCGAGACAGAATTATTCACAGTAAAAGGTAAAAATATCAACCCTTGCCAACACTGTAACTATTGTATGAAAAATAAAAAATGCATCATAGATGATAACATACAAGATTTATACCCACTTTTATTAGATGCAGACGGAATTATCATAGCAAGCCCAGTACACTGTGGAGGAATAAGTTCACAAATAAAAATGATAATGGAACGTACAAGAGCACTAGAAGCAGTAGATTTCAACATATTAAAAGATAAAGTTGGTATGAGCATACTTGTTGGAGGCGACAGAGTAGGTGGACAAGAACTAGGAATTCAAGAAATTAACACTTTCTATATCATACATAACATAATACCTGTTGGTGGAGGTCCCTTTGGAGCTAATTTAGGAGCAAGTCTATGGTCTCAAGATTCATTAGATAAAATTAAAGATGATGAGTACGGTTTTAACTCATTAGATAAAACTTTAAAAAATTTTGTTTATTATTTAAATAAAATCTAAAAATAATTTTTTTTCTTTAAATGGTTTTATTTAAGTAGAATAATAAATCATAAATATAATACATAATATAAAATGTTATTTTTTTTCAATTTGGAGATTAATACAAAATGGATTATGCAACAGGTAAAGTTAAAAAATACTCAAGAGAGTATAGTAGGACACTAAAAGATGGTACTAAAAAGAAGTATAAAACAGAACAAGTTCAAATAACTATACCTAAACAAGAAAACATATTCGAAGATGAAGAAGAAGTATTAATCTTACATAATAATTCTCTTGAAGATATTGACTCTAATAATGAAATATTTGCAGCATTAGAATTTCAAAACTATTTATTAAAAGAAGATCTTGCTGATTCAAATCAAAAAATTGAAGATAAAAATATTGAAATTTCTGAATTAAATGAAAAAATTAAATTACTTGAAATAGAATTGGAAAATAGTTCTTTAAAAAAAGATATTAATAATGCTGAAGCTAAAATTAATAACGAGTTTTTAGAACTTCAGAAAGCTTATGTTAAACAATTAAATAAAGTTGAGTTTTTACAAAGCGAATTAGAAAATAAGAAAGCTAAAGAATTATATTATAAAAGTATGATTCGTAAACTTAGAAATTTTATTTTACATGAAGTTTAATATTCTTCTATTTCATTATTCCAACGTTTTAATGGAGGTAACATTTGTAATAGGAGACCTGTGAACATTGTTTCATCTGCTCTTGGGTTTTTCTCCATCATTTTTTTAACATTTTTAGCTATCATTTCTTCTAAAGTTATATCTGGTTCTGTAAATTCACCATTTTGATAGCATTCATTACAATAATCTTTATTTTCTGTGTTATCTTTGTTGGTTCCGTAGTCACCTTTTACCATTGGTTTTCCACAGGAGTTACAGTATACCATCTGTTTTTTACTTCCTTTTATGTTTGTAAATATTATATTAAAAAGTTAAAAAAAGTAGAAAAAATATTGAAATTTTTTCTTTAAATATTAGATGTTTTCGTCTTCGTCAAGAGCTAATCTCATGTTGTCAGGGTCAACTGGGAAATGTTCTAAGAAGTCTTCTGCAGATCTTCTAACATCTCTTGATCCAATTATGTATCTTCCTGCAATTATGATGTCAGCACCTTTGTCAATAGCTTCTTCTACTTTGTTAGGAGTTATTCCTCCTGCTACTGCTATTAATCCGTCTCCTAGTATCTTTTTGATTTCTTTTATATTACCCCATTCGGTCATTTCACTTGTGTCTTCACCTTTTTCAGCTTTTGCTGTTTCAAGGTCAACATTTCTGTGTAATAATACGATGTCTGGTTTTAATTCAGGTTTTATTTGTTCTAGTTTTCCTGTGAAATCTTTAACATTCATCATGTCTAATATGGAGTAGATTCCTTGTTTTTGTGCTTCGTGTATAGCTTTTTCTATGGATTCGATTGTTCCTAATCCTGATATTGCAACTGCGTCTGCAGTTTCATCTGCTGCCATTTTGATTTCTACTCTTCCAACGTCTAAGGTTTTTAAGTCTGCGATGATGAATGCGTCTGGGCGTAGTTCTCTTATTTTACTTACTGCTCCTACACCGAATTTTTTAACTAGTGGTGTTCCTGCTTCTATGATAACTCTTTCTCTGTCTGGTAAGTCGTTTATGATATTTTCCATTACTGTTAAGTTATCTAAGTCAAGAGCTACTTGTAAGTATGGTGGGTTCCATAATCTTTGGACTTTGAATCCCATTATTGGGTGTGTTCCTCTATCTTTTTCAGCTAATACTTTGTTAATACTTGGATAATCTTTCATAGCTCTTCTTATAGCTAGTTTTGTAGCTCCGTAGTTGTATTGGTATATTTTTCTAAAGTCTTCTGCTTTAGGGTCTATGAATACACTTACCATTAATACTAAATCTTCAACTTTATCTTTAGGTAATAATCCTTCTTCTACTGCATCAGCTACTGCTCTACCTACTGCGGTTTGTGCTGGTCCAAATATTTTACTTGCATCGTCAATACTACCAACGGTTACTTTTGGTATTATTAGTGTTGCAGGTTTGGTCATTAAGTTTGGTCTGATAACTGTGAGGAGTGGGGTGTGTCCAATAGATAAGTTGGTCATAGTATTTGCAAATGCTGCTCCTATTGGTCCTTCTTTTTCTCCAATCACTAAATCAACGTGAGCTAATTCATTTCCTGCTCCTATTAGAGCTTCTCCAATATTATACATCTTTATTTATTCCTCCAAAAAACATTAAAAGAAATATATTTTTTTTTATTTCAATATTTTTTCTAAAAAAATTATCATTTTAGATATTATATATTTTTGATTTTATGGTTTTATATAATTTTTTAAGTGTAATTTTTTTTAATTGAATCGGATTCTTTCATTAACATTTCTGTTTAATGGTAGTCTTCTGTAAGGCATTCCATCATTTTTACTTGTTACTTCTTCAATTAATGTGTTAATGTCCATATCGACTTTTTCACCTGTTTCTCTTATAGTAACATTGAATTTATCAGATTCTAACTCGTTGTCACCTATAACGAAGATGTATGGAATCCATTCTTTTGATGCATTTCTTATTTTTTTACCTACTCTATCATCACTATTATCAATATCTACACGGATATTGTTCTTTTCTAGTTCGTCTGCTATTTTATTCGCATATTCAAGATGTTTATCACTTATTGGTAGTATTCTGACTTGTGTTGGGGATAACCAGCTTGGAAGCATTGGTGCTTCTTCGTTTATGTTTTTAGCGGTTTTTTCAAGTAGGCTGCAGATAACTCTTTCAATACTTCCTGTTGGACTGCAGTGTAATACTATTGGGTGGTGTTGTTTTTCATCTTCTCCTAAGTATTCGATGTTGAATCTTTTTCCACTTTCAATATCTATTTGTACTGTTGGGTTTTCTATTGGTCTTCCAAGGTAGTCGATTGCTGCGAAGTCTATTTTACAGCTCCAGTAGTGTTTTCTTTTAGGTAAGATTTCAAGTAGTACTGGTTTACCTATCATTTCACTTATTTTATACATCCATTCTTTGTTTTCATCATAGAAGTCTTGTGTTGCTCTGAATATAGCTTCGTAGTTGACTTTTAAGTCTTCTCCAGTTTGTATACACATTTTGGTTTGTTTTTCAAATTCTTCTAGTGCGCTTGCCATATCTGCACATGCACTGTGGAAATCTGGCATTGTGAATGCTCTTAATCTTTTTAATCCAACACATTCTCCTTTTTTCTCATATCTGAAACTGTATGTGGATAATTCATATACTTTTGCAGGTAAGTTTCTCCAGGTTAAGAATGAGTCTCCAAGTACTCTGAATGCTCCAAAACAACATGCAAAACGTAGCATTAAGTCTTTTTTAGTGTCGGTTTTATATTGTCTTTCTCCAAATTTATATGCATGTTCATTTATTGCAGGGTTTGATAAGTCGTAGAATATTGGTGTTTCAATTGGCATTGCACCTTGATCTACAACTAAGTTGTAAACATAGTCAGATAGTAAGTCTCTTACTAATCTTCCTTTAGGATACCATTTTAGGTTACCAACATCTGATGCTATTTCATAATCACAGAATTCTTTTTCTCTCATTATTTTAACGTGAGGTGGTTCTCCTTCATCACTTGCCCCTACACCTAATTCGTATTGGGTTAATTTTTCTAAATCTGGATTATCAAAGTTAAAATCTTCAGTTTCAATAACTTTGTCTTGATTTAATATGTAGAATTTGGATTCAGGTCCTTTTTCTTTTTCTTCCTCTTCTTCTTGTTCTGCAGTTATTGTACGTGATAATTCTGATAATGGGTGTCCTTTACAGGATATTTCGAATGCTTTATACCATCCAAATGGTACTCTGTAAACATTCATACCTTCAGTTTTTAAAGCTTCTTCAGCATCTTTTAATATTTGCACTGCTATATCTGGACTTCCTAATGAACTGGATAAGTGTGCATATGGATATAATATAATATTTTCTGCTTTTACCTGTTCATTAGTTTTTATTACTTCTTTTACTAAGTTTTTAACTACACCTTTTGGGTTTTTCTCATCATCTTTTTCAATTGCGCTAAAAACTACTAAAGATTCATCGAATGCTCCATTTTTTTTAGCATCTTCTATTTCTTCTGCAATTTTTGTTTTATTTTTTACAGTATATTTTAAATAATCAGAATGGATAATTAATACTCGCATTAAATCACCATATTTACTTTTGAAATTAAAAATTAATTTTGATAAAATGAAAAAATAATATTATTCTAGAATATATTTTTTTTAATGTTTTTACATTATGTTTTTATTATAATATTAATAATATGGTAAAAAAACAGTTTGAATAAATTTTTTGGAAAAAAATGATAAGGGGGAAAAATAGTTTTTAAAAGAGATTTATAATGGTATATCTCTTTTATTTATTACTATATATGTTAGGATGTAGCCTATTACTCCTGTTGCAATTACAATAATCCATCCTGTTGTTGTTGAAAATGTTAAAGTTCCTTCAACAAGAGGTGCTGGAATATTCCATGGTAAGTAAGCTAATTTATCATACATTGAAGAGCTTATATTTAGGAAAATGAATAATATTGCTAAAACAAGTGTAGCACTATTGTTTTTAATTGCAGTAATAACGAATGCTAGGGGGAGGAGTGTTAGGTATAATATGAATGTTCCAAGTAAGAATTTTCCACTTGTTTTTAAGAGCAATCCTAAATCAAAGCCTGGCATTCCTACGAGAGTGTATAGGATAACTGATGCAATTATTGTTATGATTGTTAAAAATAGCATCCAAATTAGCAATGTAATCATTTTACCATTCAAATATTCTATTTTTGATACAGGAAGTGGAATAATTGATTTTATTGTATGTGTATCTAAGTCTACGGTAAATAGGTAGTTAATAATTATTGCTCCAAATATTATACTAAATATTGTTAGAGAAACTCCTATACTATCATTTAATGTTGTTATTAGGTTTCCTCCTTTGAAGTAAATTTCAATAATTGTATTTATTATTGGAACTATGAGTGCACCTATTAGTGTAATTAGTAGGGTTCTACTTCCTTTAAGTTTGAAAAGTTCCATTTCGATAAATCTTAACATGTTTTTTCTCCTTCTTGTATTAATCTCATAAAGTATTTTTCAAGGTTTTCTTGTTTTATTGTTAATTCGCTTACTTTAATTCCACTTTTTATAAATGCTTCGTTAATGTCTGCACGTTTGTTTAGGTTGGTTAGTAATATGAGTTCTCCGTCTTCTATTGTGAAGTCTGTGTTTTCTTTTAAGTTGTTTTTTGTTAGAACTTGGGTGGCTAAGTTTATGTTATCTACTTTAAATGTTGCTCGTTTTTTGGTTTCGTTTTTTAAGTTTTCTTTGTTTATTTCTCTTATTAGTTTTCCTTCGTCTATTATTCCTATTTCGTCTGCGAGGATTTCGATTTCTGATAGGATGTGGCTTGATATTAATACTGTTATTCCAAGTTTGGAGGTTATGTCTATGAGTATATCTCTGATTTCAACTATTCCTGCTGGATCTAGTCCATTAATTGGTTCATCTAGTATTAATAATTCTGGTTCGTGTATTAGGCTTGCTGCTAGTCCTAGTCTTTGTTTCATTCCTAAGGAGTAGTTTTTAAATTTTTTATTTGGTTCGTTATGTAGGTTTACGAGTTTTAGTACTTTTTGTATGTTTTCTTTTTTGTAGTCTCCACGGATTTTTGAGAATATTTTTAGATTGTCTTGGGCGTTTAGGTTTGGGTAGAATCCTGGAGTTTCGATTATTGATCCGATTTTTTTGTATATTTCTTTTTTGTTTTTGTTATTTAATGCATCTAGGCCGAATAGTTTTATGTTTCCTTTTGTTGGGGTTATTAGTCCTAGTAGCATGCACATTGTTGTTGTTTTTCCTGCACCGTTTTTTCCTAGTAGTCCGTAGATTTTTCCTTTTTCTACGTTCATGTTGATGCCTTCTACAACGAATGTTTTGTTATATTTTTTTGATAGGTTGTTTGTTTCTAGTATGTAGTTAGACATGATTTTTTCCTTTTGTTTTTTTGAATTTTTGTAATAATTTTTTTACTTTTGTAATAATTATTTTACATATGTAATAAATAGTTTACATGACTTAGTATATAAACCTTTAGATTATACATCAAAAAAAATCATCTAAAAAAAATAAAATTACTTTCTAAACTGCTTAATAAAACGCTCATCATAGCTTTTAACAATATCTTTATACTGATTCCACAAACCAATTGATGAATTAGCAATAATTTCCCCATCATTAGTAAATTTAGAGAAAATATGAAACATTTCAATTTTATCTCTAATAATAACCTTAGCTTGAGGAATATTAGCTTTTTTAATATTAACATTCCTACTATCTAACTCTTCAATTATACCAATTTTCTCATTATTCACATAACAATAAGGAGAAGCTAAAATATTAATCTCAACTGTTGAAGGCAATGAATTAAAAGCTTTTCTCAAATGTTTACTTTCATCCGGAAAGAGAAATCCAATACGCATATTCAAAGTTTTTTTAGTTCGGGTTATTATCTCAATTTCCCTTTTAAGTATCTTATCTTTATTATGTATAAGCCACATAGGAGCTTCAACTTGAGATATTTGATTTTCATAATTATCCATTAATATTTTCTCTGTTTCATCAAGTTCTTGTATTAACTTTTCCTTTTCTCTTCTAAAAATATCATTTGCAGGATTTACAGTATATTTTATAGGTCTACCCTTTTCTATTTCAATATATCCTTTTTCATTTAATCTTTTTAAAACATCATATACTTTTGATCTTGGAACATTTGAGTTTTCACTAATTTCTGTTGCAGTTGATGTAATTGTATTATTTAATGTATTGTATACTTGTGCTTCATATGCTGTTAATCCTAATTTTTGTAGTGAATCTATTATTTTTTCTCTCATTCTATCCAAGCTCTCTTGTATTATTTTTTTATTTTTAATAGTTTTTATACTTTTAACCCTTAACTAGTTACAAAATCTTTAAATATAAAACAACAATAAAAAAGCAATCATATAAAAAAAATTTATTGTAAAAAAATTCTATATTTTAAAAAAGGAGCGTAAAAAAATGGCAAATGAAAAATTAGACATGTTTTGTTACCAATGTTCACAAGCAGCAAGAGGAAATGGATGTACAGTTACAGGAGTATGTGGAAAAACCCCACTCATAGCAAGACTACAAGACAACCTAATATATGCAATGAAAGGTATAAGTGCATACAATTACCATGCAAATGCACTAGGAGTATCAGATAAAGAAGTAGACGAATTTTTAACAGAAGGACTATACACAACACTAACAAACGTAAACTTTGATGTAGACGACCTAATACAAATGGGATTAAAAGCAGGAGAAGCAAACGTCAAAGTAATGAGACTATTAAAAGAAGCACACATCGAAAATTACGGCGAACCAACCCCAACAGAAGTAAAAGTAGGAGCACAAGAAGGACCAGGAATACTAGTAACAGGACATGACCTAAAAGCACTAGAAGAACTCTTAAAACAAACAGAAGGAACAGGAATAAACATATACACACACAGTGAAATGCTACCAGCACATGGATACCCAGAACTAAGAAAATACCAACACCTAAAAGGAGAACTCGGAGGATCCTGGATAGATCAAAAAACAGTATTTGCAAAATACAAAGTAGCAATACTCGGAACATCAAACTGTGTACTACCACCAAAAGAAGAATACAAAGACAGATTCTACACAATAGGAATACCAAAACTCCCAAATGTACCAGAAATAGAAGAATATGATTTCACACCAATAATAGAAAAAGCAAAAGAACTAGGTTCACTAGAACCAGAAGAAACAACAACAATATCCACAGGATTCGGAGTATCAACCATACTATCACTAGCACCAAAAATCAAAGAACTAGTAGAAGCAGGAAAAATAAAAAGATTCTTCCTAGTAGCAGGATGTGACGTAAACCTCCCAGGAATGAACTACTACAGAGAATTCGTAGAAAACCTCCCAGAAGACACAATAGTACTAACACTCGCATGCGCAAAATTCAGATTCAACGACCTAGACCTAGGAGACATAGAAGGAATACCAAGACTCCTAGATATGGGACAATGTAACGACGCAATCGCAGCAGTAGATGTAGCACTAGCACTATGCGACCTATTCCAATGCGAACTAAATGACCTACCACTAACAATAGTACTAACATGGATGGAACAAAAAGCAGCAGCAATCCTATGGAGCCTATTCTATCTCGGAAAACAAGACATGCTAATAGGACCAGTACTCCCAGCATGGGCAAACGAAGACATAGTAAATGTACTAGTAGACACATTCAACTTAACACCAATAGGAGACCCAAAAGAAGACATAAAAAGAATAATGGCTTAAAAAAAATATAAAATATCATTTCACCCAAAAATATCTAATAAAAAAAAATAAAGGAGATTAAAAAAAATGTCAGATATTAAAGCAAAAACAATAAACACAAAAACCTTAATAGAATACCAAAAAGACTCAGTAGTAAGCAGAGAAATAATAAAAAAAGACATTGGAACAGTAACAATATTCGCATTTGACAAAGGACAAGGACTAAGCGAACACAGCGCACCATTCGACGCAATGGTACAAATCATAGATGGAGAAGCAGAAATAACCATAAACGGAAAACCAAACACAGTAAAAGAAGGTGAAATGATAATAATGCCAGGTAACATACCACATGCACTACAAGCAGAAAACAAACAATTCAAAATGATTTTAACAATGATAAAATCAGAATAAAAGAAAACAACTCCTGGGAGATTAATAAAAAAAATATTATAATCCAAATTTACTTCTAAAAAATTAATCTCCCAGAAAAAAATAATATAAAATCCCCACAGAATCTTTTTTCACATCTCTCTTTTTAACTTTAAACTATCAATTTATAATTTGGAATGTATTTTCAACTGTTTTTCTATAAATTCTATTTTATTTAAAAATAAGGACATATTATTTGAATTTGACATCATCTTCATCAAATTATTTTTATCTTCTTTTAATTGAACATATTAATAAAGTATTCTTTAAATAGTTAAATTATATGATTCATCTTCATAAGTTAGCTCATCTTCATAATAAATTATTTTAACTATTTTTTATAATAATTATTAATTAATGAAAATTTTATATTAAAAAAAATATCAATTTTATAAAATATTTTTATTCTTATATAATCAAATTTTTTTTCAGGAGAAATTAATAATATGAGAAGTGATAGCATTAAAAAAGGTGTTCAAAGAGCACCACATAGATCATTACTTAGAGCTTGCGGACTTAAAGACGAAGATTTTGATAAACCATTTATTGGAATTGCAAACAGTTTTACAGAAGTTGTACCAGGGCATGTTCATTTAAGAGACTTAGTTGAATATGTTAAAGAAGGGATACGTGCAGCTGGAGGAATACCATTCGAATTTAACACAATGGCAATATGTGATGGTATAGCTATGAATCATGTGGGTATGAGATACTCCCTACCTTCAAGAGAAATCGTTGCAAACACAGTTGAAAGTGTTTCAATGGGTCATAGTTTTGATGGGCTTGTTTTAATGCCAAGTTGTGATAAAGTAGTTCCAGGAATGTTAATGGCAGCAGCTAGATTAGACATACCTTCAATTGTTGTAACTGGTGGAGCAATGAATCCAGGTAAATACAAAGGTAAAAATGTTGATTTAATCACTGTTGAAGAAGCAGTAGGAGAATTATCCTCTGGAAAAATAACAGAAGAAGAGTTAGATGAACTTGAAAGATGCGCATGTCCTAGTGCAGGTAGCTGTTCAGGATTATTCACAGCAAACACTATGGCATGTTTAACAGAAACATTAGGAATGAGTCTTCCAACATGTGGTACAGCTCTTGCATTAAGTGATAGGAAAAAATCTATTGCTAAAGAAAGTGGAGAACGTATAGTAGATATGGTTAAAGAAGACTTAAAACCTTCAAAAATAATGACACAAGAAGCATTTGAAAATGCTGTAGCAGTTGATATGGCTTTAGGCGGTTCATCTAACACAGCACTTCATATCCCAGCAATTGCTAGTGAACTTGAAGATAAAGGATTAAATGTAACCATAGACATTTTTGATGAAATAAGTCAAAAAGTACCACATATTGCAATATTATCTCCTGCAGGTGAAAACACTATAGAAGACTTAGATAATGCTGGTGGTATACCTGCAGTTTTAAAAGACATTGAATCTAAAATTAATAAGGAATGCTTATCTTGTTCAGGAAAAACTATTGGTGAAATTATAGATGGGGCTGAAATCAAAGATGATTCAATAATACATCCAATAGATGATCCTGTACATGAAGTTGGAGGATTAGCAATTCTTAAAGGAAACTTAGCACCAAATGGTTCAATAGTTAAATCAGGAGCAGTTCCAGATGATTTAAAACATCTTAAAGGCCCTGCTAAAATATTTGAAAGTGAAGAAGATGCAGTATCTGCAATATTTGACCACAAAATACAAGAAGGAGACATTGTTGTTATTAGATGCGAAGGTCCAAAAGGTGGCCCGGGTATGCGTGAAATGTTAAACCCAACAAGTGCAATAATGGGTATGGGAATCAAAAATGTTGGACTTTTAACAGATGGAAGATTCTCAGGAGGAACAAGAGGACCATGTATAGGACATATATCTCCAGAAGCTATGAGTGGAGGACCAATAGGACTTCTTAAAGAAGGAGATATAATAGAAATAGATATTAACAACAAAACATTAAATGTTGAACTAACAGATGAAGAATTAGAACAACGTAAAAACACAGTAAAACTTCCAGAAAAAGAAGTTAAAGGATGGTTAAATATTTACAGAAAATCTGTTAGCTCAGCAGATAAAGGAGCAATATTAAGATAAAATCAAATTTTAATTTATAAAAATCTTTAAATTATATAAAAATATAAAAATTAATAAAATAAATTTTATAAATTAAAAAAAATATTAAAAAACCAAAAAAAGGTGTAATATTTTGTCGACGACTAAAAAAGAGATACTAACATATTTAATAATAATTATTGTAGGAGTAATTATAGCTCAACATATGAATGTTGTTGTATCTGGAAGTATGGAACCTGTATTTTATAGGGGAGATATTGTAATAGTTGAAAAAGCAAATTTTCTAGGAATTCATGAATTTAATCCAGATGATGTACAGGTTGGAGACATAGTTGTATACGATGCAAAATGGTTCTCAAGTCCAGTAATCCACAGAGTTATTAACATAACAATGATTAATGGAACTAAATATTTTGTAATTAAAGGGGATCATAATAATGTGTCGGATCCATATCTTGTAACATCGGATCAAATAAATGAGAGGGTTCTCACATTCGGAGACCAACCATTAGTTATACCTAAAATAGGTTATATTACAATCGCTATAAGAGGATTATAATATAAATAGTTTATTTTTTCCACAAAAGGAAATATAAACTATAAAACTTTTTTTTCTATTTAAAATACAAAAATTAACAATATAAAATTTAGATTTTTTTTAAGAGTTTGATAAAAATGAATATTTCAATAAAAGACGAAGCATTAAAATCATTAAATAACCTTCTTGATAAAAAAGGATATGAAGTCAAACAAGAAGATATTAAATTAGAATTTCCACCAAATCCACAACTAGGAGACTTAGCAACAACATTAACATTCTCCTTAGCAAAACAATTAAGAAAATCACCTAATTTAATAGCTCAAGATTTAGTTAAAGAAATAGAATATCCTGAAATATTTGATAAAGTAGAATCCAAAGGACCTTACATAAACTTCTTTGTAAACTATGATATATTCGCTAAAAACTTATTAGAGAATATTAAAGAAGATTATGGTCAACTACCCTCAAAAAAAGGTAAAATAATATTAGAACACACATCAGCAAATCCAAATGGACCATTACATGTAGGACACTTAAGAAATTCAATAATAGGAGATTCTTTAACAAGAGTACTTAGAAAATCAGGATGTAATGTAGAAACCCAATACTATGTAAATGACATGGGAAGACAAATAGCAATAATAGTATATGGTATAAGAGAACTAGGATTAAAAATAGAAGAACAAGACGAAGACAAAATAGATGCAAAAATAGGTAAACTATACTTTAAAGCTAACCAAAAACTAAACGAAAATAAAGAATTAAACAACGACATAGATAACCTAATAGAAGAATACGAAAAAGGAGATAATGAAGAACTAATACAACAATTCCATGATGTTGTAGAACAATGTATGACAGGTGTTAAAGAAACACTCAACAGAATAAACATAGTCCATGATGACTTTGTCTGGGAAGGACAATTTGTAAGAAATGGACTTGTTGATAAAATAACAGATGACTTATACGAAATAGGTTATGCTAGAAAAGAAGAAGTTTTATACTTAGATTTAACAGAATGGGACATTGATAAAGAATTAGTTCTTAGAAGAGCAAACGGAACTTCACTATATTCAACAAGAGACATAGCATACCATGTTAAAAAATGTTCTGCAGCAGATAAAGTTATTGATATCTTAGGTTCAGATCATAAATTAGCATTTAGACAAGTTCAATTAGCATTAGAAATATTAAGAGTATTAGAACCTAATAGTGATGATTTAGAAGTTGTTCACTATGAATTTATAAACCTACCAGATGGATCAATGTCTACAAGAAAAGGTGTATTTGTATCTGTTGATGAATTAGTTGATGAAGCAATATCTAGAGCTAAAGAAGAAATAAGTCAAAGACGTCCAGATTTATCTGAAGATGAAATTAATAGTATTTCTGAAGAAATCGGTATTGGTGCAATAAGATTCTACATTGCAAAATTATCCCCTGAAAAACCTATCACTTTTAAATGGGATGAAGCATTAAGCTTTGAAAAAGGTTGTGCATCAATACAATATGCTCATGCTAGAGCATCAAAATTACTTAGAAAAGCTGAAGGTAAATCAACTGATATTGAGGATAATTGGAGTCCTAATGATATTGAAAAAGATTTATTAAGAAGTTTAGCTAAGTTCCCTGAAGTTGTTGAGAATTCTGCAGGTGATTTAAGAGTTCATCCTATTGCTCAGTATTGTCAAGATTTAACTAATGCTTTTAATAAGTTTTATAAATCTGAACAAGTTTTAGGGTCTGATTTTGAGGGTGCAAGATTAAATCTTGTTGAAAAGTCAAAATTAACTCTTAAAAATGCATTAGATCTTTTAGGTGTTCCTGCACCTGAGAAAATGTAATTATTTTTCCTTTTTTTTCTCTTTTTGTTTATTTTAAGAAATAGTATAGTACTGCTTTTTGTGCGTGTAGTCTGTTTTCTGCTTGATCGTAGATTACTGAGTTTATTCCATCTATTACTTCTGTTGTTACTTCTTGGCCACGTATAGCAGGTAAACAATGCATAAATATTGCATCTTCTTTCGCTAATTTTAATAGTTTTTCATTAACTTGGTATTTTGCGAAATCGTTCTGTCTTTTTTCTGCTTCGTTTTCATCACCCATACTTACCCAAACATCTGTATATATAACATCACAATCTTTTACAGCATCTTCAACATCTTGAGTTATAACAATATTAGAACCAGTTCTTTCAGATATTCTTAAAGCCTCAGAAATTATCTTTTCATTAGGTTGATAACCTAAAGGACATGCAACAGTAAAATCCATACCTAAACATGCACAAATTAACATTAAAGAATTACAAACATTATTACCATCACCAACATATGTGAACTGACCATCAAATGAACCTAAATGCTCTTTTACAGTTAACATATCAGCTAAAGCTTGGCATGGATGTTCAAAATCGGTTAAACCATTAATTACGGGGATTGTTGCTTCTTGAGAAAGTTCAACAACATCTTCATGTTTCAATGCTCTAATCATAATCCCATCAACATACCTACTCATAACCTTAGCAGTATCCATTACAGGCTCCCCTCTACCCATCTGTAAATCACTATTTGATAAGAATAATGCTTGTCCGCCTAATTGATACATTCCAACTTCAAATGATGTTCTAGTACGAGTTGATGATTTTTGAAAAATCATTGCTAATGATTTACCATCTAAAGGTTTATCATCCATTTTACCTTCTTTAAAATCACTAGCTAAATTTAATATATCTAGAACTTCATCTTCAATATCTAGTATTGATAATAAACTTCTCATTTTTTACTGATTCTCCCCATAAAAAATAATATTGAAAAAAGAATAAAAAAATATTAATTGATTCTTTTTTTTATCATAATAAAACTAATATTTTGTATTTTAATATTATTAAAACTTTTGTTAAATATTAAATAAAAGAAAGGAAAAATTTTAAATATTTTTCATGTGTTGGACACGTTTTTCTACAAGTTCACTGGTACCCACATCTCGTCTGTGATATACTCCACCTGTAACGTATCCACATGCTTCTTCTGCAATTTTTTCAGCTTCAGATATTGTTTTTCCTTTTGCAACAATCCCTAAAGCTCTTGAACTTGAAAGATAAATCCCATCATCTTTTTGATTAACTGCAGCATAGAATACAGTTGCTCCAAGTTTACTAATCTCTTCTCCATTTACTTCAATTTTTGTATCAGCATATTTTGTATCTGGATATCCATCAGGAACAATGTATTTACATACACTTGCTAAATTTTTGAATTTAGCTTCTTTTAGTGTTCCATTCACGATGTCTTGGCAGATATCAATCATAGGTGTGTCTAATAGTGATAGAACATTCATAGCTTCTGGGTCACCGAATCTTGCATTATATTCGATTAATTTAGGTCCTTCTTTACTTAACATGAATTGTCCGTATAATATTCCTTTATATGGGTCTGTTTCTTTTGCAATAGCATCCACAGTTTTCTGTATTATTTCAACTGCAGTATCATAATCTTCTTGACTTAAAAATGGTAATAATCCGTTTGCATCTGAGTATGATCCCATTCCACCAGTTATTGCTCCTTTATCCCCTTCGAATGCATGTGGATGATCTTGAACTGCAGGCATTGTAACTATATTTTTCCCATCAACAAAGGCCTGTACAGTGAATTCTTCTCCAACAATACGTTCTTCAATTATTACTTTTGTAAAACCACCCATTGCATTATCCATAACTTCTTTAGCATATAATTTTGCTTCATTATTATCTTTAAGATGGTCTCCAACGATTTTAACTCCCTTTCCACCAGTTAATCCAACAGGTTTAACAACTACATCTTTATCATAATTATCTAAGAATTTTTCAATGTCTTCATAATTATCAAATACTTTGTAGGTTAGGGAACCTGGAATATTGTATTTTTCAAATAAGTTACGCATAAAGGATTTGTTTGTTTCGATTCTAGCAGCATTTTTACATGGTCCTACACATTTTATACCATTTTTTTCTAATTCATCAACGATTCCTTTTTCAAGTGGACTTTCTGGTCCAATAACTGCTATTTCAATATTATTTTCTTTAGCATATTCTGCTACTTTTTCAACTTCTCCTTCATCGCCTTGTTTATATTCGGCTATTTTACTTATTCCTGGATTTATTTTCCCAGTATAAGCATATAATTCAACATCATCTTTTAATACATTACAAATAGCATGTTCTCTTGCACCAGTTCCAACTACTAAAACTTTCATTTTCAATCCCTTTTTGATTAATTTAAAATTAATTAAGTATATATTTATAATTTTATTTTTTATTACAATTATATTTTAACATATTATAGATATTGATTATTATTTTTAATTTAGTATTTGGCTAAATCTTCATAAAATTCGGAAAATTCATATTATTACTTTTTATAGTGATTATTAAAGGATTTATTATTTTTTAATAGCATAAAAATAAGAAAATACCTAATTTTATATTAATTTTTTTAACACTAAATTTTAAAATAAAGAAATTTAAAGAGAAAAAAGTTTTAAAATCAAAAAATCAAACCCAAACAAAGTTTAGATATAAAACCTAATTTTTAGAGGTAATATATAAAAAATTAATATTTTATAATATGAAAAAATATATATTAAAATGTTTTATAAAAAAATATAATATTTTTTTTATTATTGTGGTGGTTTTATATGCATAAAATTAAATATTCATATGAATCAAAAGTCACTAATGATTTTCAAACCGATATTCCAAAATCTATTTTAGAATTAGTTAATATAAAATCAAATGACTCTTTAAAATGGAATGTCACAGATAAAAATGAAATATTAATAGAAGTAGGCAAGTTTGATGAAGATTTAGATTTTGCAAGAAAAAGTGATGAAGCATTAGAAAGAGTTGAAAAAAGAGGTTTTAAACCACAAAAAGCAGAAGATTTTCTAAAAGAGATGGAATCATGGTAGATTTGCCTAATGTAGATATGATTCTGAGTTTAAAAAAAGTTTTAAAAAATTAGATAAATCTGTAAAAATTAAAGTAAATAAACAAGTTTTAAAGATAATTAATAGACCAACTATCGGTAAACCTATGAAACATAGTAGAAAAGGAACTAGAGAACTTTATATATCCCCTTTTAGCTTATCTTATAAATATTATCCTGACAAGAATTTAATTGTGTTTTTAAAGGTTTATCATAAAGATGAACAATAATATTCTAGTAGTATTGGGAATTTTTTTCAATAGTTTAATTTTATTATATAATAATTTGTTTTATTATCATTCTATGAAATATCGAATTAAATTCGTAATATTGTGTTTTAAATTCTTAATTTATAGGTAAAGAAATACTAAAATTAACAATATTCTAAATTTATGTAGTAAGTTTAATATTATATTAAAACTATAGAATTATAATATTATAAACTAATAAAAATTATCTTTTTTAATCAAAAAAAATTTACAAAAACACTTTTATTAAAAAAAATTAGGTAGGTGCTTATAATTGAGAGGCGGAGAGGCCATAATAAAATCTTTAATAGAACAGGGTGTTGACACTATATTTGGATACCCTGGAGGACAAACTATACCATTATATGATATGTTATATGATTCTGATTTAAGACATATACTTGTTAGACATGAACAAGGAGCAGTACATGCTGCAGAAGGTTATGCTAGAGCTTCAGGTAAAGTTGGGGTATGTTGTGCTACTTCAGGTCCAGGTGCTACAAACCTAGTTACAGGTATTGCTGATGCATTTATGGATTCCACACCTATTGTTGCTATTACTGGTCAAGTTCCAATAAGTTTAATAGGTAATGATGCATTTCAAGAAGCAGATATTATTGGTATTACAATGCCAATAACAAAACACAGTTATCAACCAAAATCAGCTGATGAAATACCATCTATAATTAAATCAAGTTTTAAAATAGCAAATACTGGTAGACCAGGACCTGTTTTAATAGATGTTCCTAAAAATGCACAAGAAGGGGAAATAACAGAATATAAGGATGATTTATTATCAACACCAGGTTATAAACCAACTATTAAAGGAAATATAAAACAAGTTAAAAAGGCTGTTGAGTTAATTAAAGAATCAAAAAATCCAGTAATATTAGCAGGTGGAGGTTTAATAATATCTGGTGCTTCTAGAGAATTAGATGAACTATCAAAAATTATAAATGCGCCTGTAATGACAACATTAATGGGTAAAGGAGCAATATCTGAAGAAGATGATAATTGTCTTGGAATGTTAGGAATGCATGGAAGAGAAATATCAAACTCCACAGTCAACAAAAGTGATCTTTTAATTGCAATAGGATGCAGATTCTCTGATAGAACCACAGGTAAACTAGATGAATTCATACCAAACAGTAAAGTTATACACATAGATATTGACCCAGCAGAAATAGGTAAAAATGTAGACGTAGATTTACCAATAGTTGGAGATGCAAAAAACATTTTAGGATTAATGGTTAAAGAATTAAAAGGATATAAACCAACTAAAACAACTAACGACTGGTTTAATAATATAATTCAAATGAAAAAACAATTAATACCAAGAGTAAGCTATGATGACCACCCATTAATGCCTCAACAAGTATTAAAAGAGATTAACAATGCAACAACTGAAGACACAATAGTAACAACAGATGTAGGTTTAAACCAAATGTGGGCAGCACATTATTATAACACAAACAAACCTAGAAAATTCATATCTTCTGGTGGATTAGGAACAATGGGATTCGGTTTCCCAGCAGCAATTGGAGCAAAAGTAGCAAAACCTGATGACCCAGTTCTTGCAGTAGTAGGAGATGGGGGATTTTTAATGGTTTGCCAAGAATTAGCAACAATTAAAGAATATGATATCCCAGTAATTGTAGCAATACTAAACAATAGAAAACTTGGAATGGTATATCAATGGCAACACTTACTATATGACCAAAGATACTCACAAACAGATCTTGGACAAACACCAGACTTTGTTAAACTAGCTGAAAGTTTCGGAATAGCAAGTCAAAGAATAACAGAACCAAAAGACACAGAAGAAGCAATTAACAAAGCAATAAAAGACAATGAATCTGTAGTATTAGATATTATTGTTGAGAAAAATGAATTCTTACCAATGGTTCCTCCAGGATCAGCAGTAACAGATGTTTTAGGTAAATTTGAATATGAAAATGATATTTCAAAAGGAGATGATTAAAGTGACAACATTCCATCTTAAACAATATCACATCATCAGCACTTTAGTTGAAGATAAACCAGGTGTTCTTCAAAAAGTATCTAGCTTATTTACAAGAAGAGGATTTAACATTGAAAGCATCACAGTAGGAAAATCAGAAACAAAAGCCTTATCCAGAATGGTTATAATTGTCACAGGTGACGAAAAAGTACTAGAACAAGTAGTTAAACAATTAAACAAACTTGTTGATGTTATCAAAGTAAAGGACCTAGATAAAAACACATCTGTTATGAGAGAGCTCTGTTTAATCAAAGTTAAAGCAGAGGACGAAAAATCAAAACTTGAAATAATGCAGTATGTAAATGTATTCCGTGCAAAAGTCGTTGACATTTCAGATGATAGTATGATAATTGAAGTTACAGGAAGCATAAGTAAAATAGATGCATTAATATCATTACTAAAACATCATGGAATTAAGAAAATAGCACGTACAGGTTCAACTGCAATGGCTAGAGGTAAAAAACAATAAAATAAACCTCTTCCAACTCTCTTTTTTTATACAATAAACTTATTAATAATTTTTTTTTATCAATTTAAAATTTAACAATAATTTATATAAATATAAAAATACTATAATTATAAATATATTGAAGTTTTTATAAAATATAATCAGAAAATTATTATTTTTTTTCAATATAAAAATAAAATTTATTTTTTACAAAAATTTCAAAAAAATTTTTTTTTACTAAAATTAAATACAAAAACTTAAAGGAGACATTAAAATGCAAATGTATTATGATGAAGATGTTGACACTGGTGCTATTGCAGATAAAACTGTTGCTGTAATGGGTTATGGAAGTCAAGGTAGAGCTCAATCCAGAAACTTAGCAGATAGTGGAGTTAATGTAATAGTAGGTTTAAGAGAAGGAGGAAACTCTTGGAAAAGAGCTAACGATGATGGAATGACTGTAAAATCATTTGAAGATGCAGCAAAAGAAGCAGACATCATCCACATATTATTACCAGACGAATTACAAGCAGATATATACAAAGAAAAAATCGAACCATATGTTGAAAGTGGAAACACATTATCATTCTCCCACGGTTTCAATATATTCTACGAACTAATAAAACCATCAGAAGATGTAAATATTATAATGTTCGCACCTAAAGGTCCAGGATCCATGGTAAGAGAAACATACAAACAAGGATTCGGAATACCAGGTTTAGTTGCAGTAGAACAAGACGCAACCGGAGACGCAAAACAAATAGCATTAAACCTTGCAAAAGCTGCAGGATTCACAAGAGCTGGAGTAATCGAAACAACATTCAAAGAAGAAACCGAAACAGACTTATTCGGTGAACAAGCAGTATTATGTGGAGGAATCCCAGACATTATAAAAGCAGGATTCGAAACATTAGTAGAAGCAGGATACCAACCAGAAATCGCATACTTCGAAACATGTCACGAATTAAAACTCATAGTAGATATCATCTACAACAAAGGATTCGCAGCAATGTACGGAGACATCAGTAACACTGCAGAATACGGAGCACACACCCGTGGAGGCCGTGTAGTAACAGATGATGTTAAAGCAGAAATGAAAAAAATCTTATCCGATATTCAATCTAAAAAATTCAAAGACGAATTCAGAGAAGAATACAAAACAGACTTCGCAAACTTAAAAGAAATGAGAAACGAAGTAGCAGCATCCCAAATAGAAAATGTTGGTACAAGACTCAGAAAAGCTTGCGGTCTTCAAAAAGACGAATAAACACTCATATAACAAAAAAAAGAATAGTCAAATTAAGACTATTTCTTTTTTAAACACTATTTTTTTTATAAAACATTATAATTTCTTTTAAAATCATAAAATATCTAATTTTAAAAAACTAAATCTAAAAAAAGTGATTACAAATGGTTTTTATAGGAATGGATCATGGTACAACTGGTATATCCTTCACAATCCTATCATCAAAAGATAATACAATAATTGACACATTTAAAATTTCACGTGAAGATACAAAAAAAGGAAAAGTAAAAGCATTAGACGAAATATCTAAAAGAATAAACTTAAAAGATATAAAACTAATGGCAATAACCTATGCAATGGGTGATGGGTTTAACAAAATACAAAAAATAGATAAAGTAGAAAATCGTGGAATATTATCAATTGATGGAGCAGGAAAAGTAACTGGAGGAGGAACATCAGTATATAGTGAAATAGAAAACTCAAACATACCAACAATAATGATACCAGGACTACACAAAAACTCCACATCACTAAACCCTTTATTTAGAGCAGCATACTCTCATCAAGCAAGTCCAGAAAAAGTTAGCATAGTATATAACTCCTATTTAAAAACAAAATGGGAAAATATGATAGTTGCTGATTTAAGTTCCAATAGTGTTAACTTACTAATCCAAGAAGGAAAAATATACGGTGCAATAGATGCATGTTTAGGTGCAATGGGATTTGTACATGGACCTATAGACTTAGAAATGATAAGACAAATAGATGAAGGGAAAAAATCAGCTAATGATTGTTTTTCAAATGCAGGGGCAGTTAAAATAGCAAATGTGAACAATAAAGTCCAATTTATAAAAGATAATATTTTAGATAATTATAGAAATAATGATGAAAATGCAATATTAGCAATAGATACAATGATAATGACTATTGCAATGGAAATTATAGGACTTATTGGAATAAGTGAAAACGATATTGAGGGTATAGTTTTAACAGGCTCACTAGGATCTATGGAAGAACCATTTAATTTTAAAGATAAATTGAATAAATATTTAAAAAATAAATACACTATTGAAGTTATTGGAATAGATTCAGGTTCTATAGGTGCAGCTCAAATAGCACGTGATGTTTATAATGGTAAAAAAGATATTATGGGAATAGAAGTAGAATTTTAGATTTATTCTACCATCCAAATATTAAACAACCTAATAATATTATTATTCCAACTATCCAACAATAATATGCAAAAATATCTAAACTTCTTTTTTGTATAAGTTCTATTAAGAATTTTATAGCTAAATATCCTGAGATTGCTGCAACAATAAAACCTATAATATATGCACTTAAATTCACATCTGTTAGAGCTAAGTCTTTAACTTCAACAACAGCAGCACCAACTATTGCTGGTATTGATAATAAAAAGCTGAATTTAGCAGCGAATTCTTTATCTAATCCTAAGGTTAAACCTGCTGCGATTGTAGTTCCAGATCTTGATAATCCTGGTAATATTGCTATTGCTTGTCCACATCCTACTATTATTGATTCTTTTAATGTTAAGTTTTCTTGTTTAGTTTTTCCAGGATTTATTCTTTGAGATATATAAAGTAATGTTCCTGTTATAAGTAGGAAAAATGCAGGTATATTGACTCCTTGGAATATTGATTCTATTGTACTATTGAATAGTACTCCAACTAATCCTATTGGTATTGTTCCGATAATAACATACCATGCAAGTCTTTTATAGCTTTCTTCTCTTAATCCTTGTATGAATTTGCCTGTAAGTAGGTCTTTAATACTTAATATGAAAGCGTATATCATTAACACTATATCTTTAAAGAAGAAACCAACAACAGCAACTAATGTTCCAACATGTAATATAACATCGAATGCCATATCACTACTTACACCAAGAGCATGTTGTATGAATATAAGGTGTGCAGAACTACTTACTGGTAGAAATTCTGTTAAACCTTGAACTAATCCTATTATTATTGCTTGAATTATGTCCATTTTTATTTTATCCTATAAATTATTTTTTTTAAATGTATTCTAACCAATTGTATTTATCTTCAACTTTGGCTTCAACTATATCGAAGAATGCTGTTTGTATTTCTTCGGTTATTGGTCCTCTGCTTCCTATTCCTATTTCTCTTCCATCTACAGATCTTATAGGTGTTACTTCTGCAGCAGATCCTGTGAAGAATAGTTCATCTGCAATGTATAGTGATTCTCTTTGTATTGGTCTTTCGATGACTTCGTATCCTAAATCTTTTGCAATTTGTATTATTGTTGCTCGTGTTATACCATCTAATACTGAAGAGGATAATGTTGGTGTGTAGATTTTTTCGTTTTTAATCATGAATATGTTTTCTCCACTTCCTTCTCCAACATGTCCTTGATAATCTAGTTGTATACATTCATCAAATCCGTTTTCTGCTGCTTCCATTTTAGCTAATTGTGAGTTCATATAGTTTGCAGCGGCTTTTGCTAGTGTTGGTAATGTGTCTGGTGCTGGTTTTCTCCAGGATGATACTCCTACTTTAACACCTTTTGTCATTCCTTCTTCTCCAAGGTAAGATCCCCATTCCCATGCAGCTATTGCTGTGGTTACTGGACAGTTTATTGGTGTTACTCCTAGTTCTCCGTATCCTCTGAAACTTATTGGACGAATGTAACATGATTTTAAGTTATTAATTCTAACGGTTTCTTTTATAGCTTCACTAATTTCTTCTTTTGTGTTAGGTATTGGCATATTGTATATTTTTGCAGAGTTGAATAATCTGTCTACATGATCTTTTAAACGGAATATACCTGAACCGTTTTTGTTTTCATAACATCTTAGTCCTTCAAATACAGCTGAACCGTAATGAACTACATGTGATAATACATGAATATTAGCATCTTCCCATTTTACAAATTCTCCGTTCATCCATATTTTTATGTTTTTATCATCGTCCCATGCCATTTTATCACCATTATAAATTTTTTATATTCTATTAATATTTTATTTAATTTTTTTATTAATTATATATTTCCATTAATTTTTTAAGGAAAAGAATAGTTTATATTTTGGAAATTAATTTAGAAAAAAATAGTTTTTAATAATATTGGTTTAAAAATTGAGAAAAAATTAGAAATAGTGGTTCCGACGAGATTTGAACTCGTGATCCCCTCCTTGTAAGGGAGGTATCATACCCCTAGACCACGGAACCATTAACATTAAACTTTATGTATTTAATCATATATAAACATTACTATTTAATAAAAAAAATAAGAAAAAAATTCTATAATATTACAAGTAACATTAATAGAATTAATGAAATAAAGAATATTATAGTTCCTTTAATTAATATTTGTGCACTTTCCCTATCAAATAATAATACAAATCCATAAGATAATGCAAGAGCAATTAACAATTCAACAGCACCTGCAATTGCTGTGGATATACCAGTAAACATTGTTAATAACGTAGATATAAGATATGAAATTATCACAACAAGAATAATTAAAACAATAGTATTACTAAGATAAGGTCTTAATCTTTCAAGAAAACTTGGCATACGAATATTAGGACTATTGATACCACCACTTAAATTAGGCCTATTACTTATAAATTGCCTACCACCATTATTATTCTGAGTTTGTTTATTCAAAATACTTCCACTAGAATTTTTAGCGGAATTTTTACCTCTGAAAAAACTACGGTTAGTATTAGTAGTTTCAGGTGGAATATAGTCACGATTTAAGAATTCTCTAACAACTTCCTCATCATCAGGAGTTTGTTCAGTAGTAGTTGGTCGTATAATTTCATCTTTACCTGTTTCAATATCCTCAGGTATTCTATTAGCACCAACATCAGGTTCTTCTTGAGGCTTATTATTCTTCTTATATTTTTTAGCTAATTCTATTAATCCTTCTCTGTCAACTAGTTTAATATTTTTTAATTCTGAATATCTTATCGCTTCAGGTGAAAAACTGCTACTAGTCACAATAGTTATTTTAGAAGCATTTAATAAGTCTTTAACTTCTTCCATTTCCATTAAAACATCTACACCAACATCAAATTCTTCTTCGTAGTTTTTACATGCTACAACTACTCCAATTTCTCCAGTAGATGATGGAAGAACAGCATAAATATCAACATTTTGTTTTGTGGTTTTAAAGTTTGTATACACATTAAAACCTGAATCCTCCATTACTTTAGCTATAAATTTTATTAATTGTTGTTTTTCCAAGATTTTCACCCTGTGTTATACTTAAATATTATAAAATAAAACTTAATACAAATCTCTATTCATTAAATAATTGCATTAAGAAAAAAATAATTATGAAAAAATTTTTTAAAATAGTATTTTATATTTATAATTAATAGTGATATATAAAAATTATTTTTTTTAAGATAATCTATTAAAATTTTTTCAAAAATTAATATAAATTAGTTTAATTATTAAATATTATTTCTTACTAAATATTATAATATTATGAAAAAAGTTTTAATTACAAATGATGATGGTGTTTTATCATCAGGAATTCTTGCTGCAAAAAATGCAGTTGAAAACATGGCAGATGTAACTATTGTAGCACCTGTAACTCAACAAAGTGCTATTGGAAGGGCATTAACATTGTTTACACCATTAAGAATAAATAAACTGACTTTAGACGATGGTTTTGAAGCATTCTCAGTTTCAGGAACACCTGCAGATGCTGTTCAACTAGGAATACTTGAAATTATGGATGAAAAACCTGATTTACTAATATCCGGAATTAATGTAGGACATAACACAGGTAGATTAGAATTAACATCATCAGGAACAATAAGTGCAGCAATGGAAGCAGCATCAATGGGAATACCAGCAATTGCAGTTTCACAACAAGTAACCAACGATGAAATTAAATTTGAAAGAAGAGTTAACCTAAACTTTGATTTTACAAAAAAAATATTATCAAAAATAGTTAAAAAAGTCTTAAAAAAAGGACTACCAAAAGGAACAGACCTATTAAACTTAAACATACCATCACATCCAAAAAGCGAAGAAATATTAATAACAAAACTTGGAGAAAGAATGTATACTCCAATTATACATAAAAGAACAGATCCAAGAGGTAAACCATACTATTGGATTGGAGGAGAATCATTTGAAAATGACCCTGAAGGAACAGATGGATATGGTATGAAAATACTTAAACAACCAACATTAACCCCTTTAAAATTAGATTGTACTGGAAATTTAGAGTATCTCGAAAAATGGTAAAAGAATAGTGTTTTATTTTATATTCATTTGTTTTAAAATTTTATCTCTTTCTTTTCGCAATCCATCAAGTTTTTCTTTATCTTCACATCCTTCCTTTTCAAGTTTAGCTAGTGTTGTAGTAATTGCTTGTAAAGTACTTTCTAATTGATTTATAGGCATACTATTTCGCCTCCACTAATTTTTTTTATAAAATAAATTTTTTTTAATACTTATTTTTTAATTCTCTTTTTATAGCTATAAATAAATTTATATTTTTCGATGGAAAATATGAAGTATATAAGAAAAAATAGAATTAATATGGAAATTCTCTTTTAGTTCCATAAGAATTTATATTTTTTTATAATTTTCATAACTAAATCATAGAGATATAAAATTATAAATGAATATATTTAAAAAGATTAAAAAAATAAAATACAATTAAAAAAAAATTTTGGAGTATAATTAATAATGAGTTCTGATGTTCAAATAAGTAAAAAATTTGAAAAATTTTTCGGAAAAGATGCAATTTTAAAATTCAAAAATGGGGACGAAATAGAAGGTAAACTTGTAACCATTGATAATTTTCTAAACACTGTTCTTAATGTTAACGGTGATTTAAAAGTTATAAAAGGTGGAAAAGTTCTTTTCATATCCATAGTCGATGAATAAGAAAAAAACTTTCATATTTAACTATTTTTAACTTCTTTAACAATATTATCTCTAATTTCTTCTATACTATGCCCTTTTAATAATGCTAAAAACATTGACCCTCCAGCTCCTGCTCCTTCTTTAACAAAACCTTTAGCATAATATTTCAATGCATTATGATCTGTTTTTTCAAATCCAGGGTCAACTACACAAACTGTTATATTATCATCGATTTGTTTTACAATATTTAATAAATCTGCTGACTCATCATTTGCAACATAAGCCGTTGTTGCAATAATAACTCTTGAAAAATCAAAATCAGGATCTATACTTTTTATTAATGCACAAACTGCAGTCATTTGTGTTCCACCAGCAAGTACAATAGGTTTTTTACTTCCCATAGTTATTCCTGCAATTGCAGGAATTATATTATCTCCAACACTTTTAACTGCATCAAAAGGTGATAATAAATCATCTTTATTTCTTATTCCAGCATTTTTAAGCCCTTCATTAACTAAACTTATTTTTAAATCGTGTGGATTTTCAGGAGATGCACCACTAACTTTATATTCAGCATCATAACCTAATGCTTTCAAAACACCTAAAGCAGTTGTTGTTCCACCCGGCATACTTTCCCCAATAACAATATAATCATGGAATTCTTCAAAATCTAAACCTTCTTCTATACTATTGTAATATATTTCTTCTGCATTTTCAACAGCATTCCCTGTTCGTATATCCTTTGCATATTCACTTCCCACATCTGTTGTTTTGATTGTTGGATTTATTTCACATCCTGCATTAACAATTAAAAAAGGCACTCTGCTTAATGTTAGTGTTGCTTTTGTTAATAATGCAGGTGTTGGGAATTTCTCCCCATCTATTATTGCTTCAGGAATATTATCTGTACATCTTACTTCTCCAACAGTCATTAACTCAGCATCCGCAGCAGGTGTGTATTTGGTGTCTTCTGGTGTTGCACCTGCAAGACTTATACCAGGAATTTTTGAAGTTTCACTAGTTCCAATTACACAAATAAATGCAGAATTGTTCATTGTTTTTAATTTTTTAGGTAATTCATCAGATCCGTATATTGTTAATCCATCTATCAAGTTTAATCACTCTCATAAATATAGAAATAATTTAAGATTTTTTTATATTTTTTTTTATATAAATATTATAATTATAATATTTTATTTTAAATTATCTATAATAATATAATCTAGAAAAAAAATTAAGATTTTAGTAGTGTGTGGAAAACATCCCAAATTCAGTCTTTTTGGATATCTGAAATAAATTTAAAAAAAGAAAAGAAAATCTTAAAAAATAATATAATAAGGTTTAAGCCTTATTAAACTTACTTTTATTTTGTCTGCAACGTGGACATCTCCAATCATCTGGTAAATCTTCAAATTTAGTTCCTGCAGGTATATCATTCTCAGGGTCACCAAGTTCGGGATCATAAGTATAACCACAAACAGAACATACATATTTACCAGTACCTTCTCCAAAATTAATATCTATTTTTGGAAGGATACTTTCAGGAGGATTATTTAAATCAATAATCTTCTTATTTTCAAGATTTTCATAACCTAAAGGGGTGTGTGTTGATAAATAAATAGTGTCATGTTCTGAAATAAATTTTCTAACATTATCTAAAGTTTCACGTGCTGTTTTAACATCATCAAATACAATAGATAATTTATTTTCATATAAAGCTTCATCAGTATAAGTTATATCTCCATGGAACATATAAAATAAATCTTCCTCTTCAGCAATAACAATAGAATTACCAAAAGTATGGCCTTTAGCTTCAATAAAATAAATATTATCTGCAATTTTTAAAGATTTTTTAAAATTATAATAAGGTTTATCCTCAAATTCAACTTTAACAATATTATCCCCATCAATTTCTAACTCATCTGCATCTAGTTTAGAAATAAATATCTTAGCATTTGGGAAACTTCGTAACTCCCCAGTATGATCAGCATGTTTATGAGTTACAAGAATTTTATCCACATCTTCTTTTTTATAACCTGCTTTTTCTAATGCTGTAACATAATCATCAACAATATTTCCCATAAATATTGGTGTTGTTTCATCAGGTATAACTTCTGGAGTTTCTTTTGGCATTCCAGTATCTATAAGAATGACTTCATCACCAGTATCAATTAAGAAGTTTTGTAAACTTGAACGGTATTTAATTTCATCATTGAATTTTTCTATTCCTTCTTCTCCACCAAAAGCAAATGGTTGATTCATATAACCATTATCATATAATTTAATAGCTTTAAATTCCATAATAATATTCCTCACAGTCAAAATTATTAAAATTCTTTTTATAATAATATTTAGCAATGTTGTTATTTTAATTTTGTTTTTCTAATTTTAAACATTCATTGTTCCTATTAAAAATTATACAATCAACTATAATAATAGAAAATAGGGCAAAATTAGATGGTTGATATACAGATTTTTACACTGCGAAAGCTAATAAATTTATTTTATGAAGAATTATACTAAAGTTTTAGAAAAAATTAAATGCTGAACAAATATTTTAATTAAAAAAAATATTGAAAAAAAATTTTATATATGTCTTTAGATAAAAAATAAAGAAATTTCATAAGTTTACATATAATTAAACCCATAAAAAATCCTCAAAATTATCACTATTTTCTTAAAGTTAAACACCTTATCATAGAAAAATCTATGAATATTCTTATGTTTTATCTAAAAAAATACAACTGCAAAAAAAATTTTAAAAAAAGATTTTTTTTAT
>CAZJLS010000004.1:0-48108 GCA_964547125.1 uncultured Methanobacteriaceae archaeon
TAAGAAAAAATCAAACATTAAAAATTAAAAAATCAGTATCAAATCGGACACAGCCCATATACTCATGACAATATTAAATAATGACAATATTAATGGTCTTAAAACAGAATTTTTAACGAAAAAACCTAAAATTTCTATTGAAGAAATTGAAAAAATATTAATGCATGATAAACCACAAGGTAACAATCTAACAGAGTATGCTGGAATAGTTTGCACTGATGATGAAGAAGATTACGCAGAATATGAAAAGAAATATGTAAGGGGCTAAAATGATATTTCTGGATACAAGTTTTATACTTACATTATTAAATTCAAAAAAAAAAGCAACATGAAGTTGCAAAACAGTTAGCATTCTTATTTAAAGAAGAAATCGGCAATTAACAACACTGTATTAACTTAAGTATTAAATAGATTTAAAAAAGGAAATATCTTATTAAAGGTGATGAATTTTGTAATTTATTTTTTTATTTTTTTTTCAAAATTTATTTATTAAATCAAAATCATATCCTTAATCATTATATTTTTTTTTATTTTATGAAGGTTAAAATTATGATGGGTTATGATATTAAATTAAGATTAAAGGATTTCAGACCATTAACATGGAGAGATATTATAATACCTCGAAATATAACATTTAAAGACTTACATAATATTATACAAATAATATTCGATTTTGAAGATTGTCATTTTTATAACTTCAGAGTACCAAATACTAATTTTGAAGTTTATGATTTAAACCGTTGCGACCCATTTGGTGATGAATTAGATTCAAACACCACAAAAATTAGCAAATATTTTGATAAATATTCAAAATTTGAGTATAATTATGATTTTGGAGATAATTGGAAAATAACAATTGAAATTAAAAAGAAAATAAAATATGATAAAGATTATGTTACTATTAAAAGATTTAAAGGGAAATATAATCCTATCGAGGATATTGGAGGTCCATACGATTTTGGAGAAATGGTAAATCTTCTTGAGTTATTACCTAAAAACTTTGAAAATATAACATTAAATTATTCCATAGGTTGTGAATTCTGTTATGATAATGATTTAGAAGAAGATTATGGATACAATGTTCGTAATTTATATGAAGATATTTTATACAATTCGGATAATTCTTTAAGTGTTGATGAGTTAATAAATCTTATGGTTGAAAAAATAAAAACATTTTCCATAGATTTCATTAAATCTAACAATCTTTGCAGTGATTTTGAAAAATTTAAAAAAGAAAATAATACTGATGATGTTATGGATTTTATAAGTAATAATTATTTAAAATTTTTTAGAGAATATTTAAAAATTTTTGATATTGAATCTAAACAAGAAATATTAAAATCAATCTAAAGGTGATGTAAAAAAATGAAAAAATTAATAATTTTATTTTGTTTAATATTAATATTTGCAGGTTCAGCATATGCAGAAGACATTAATATAGACTCAAACAATTACGATACATACTTTACAAATACAGGAACACAAAATATAAACGATGGAGACACAATAACCTTTAGCGAAAGTATGGGGTATCGTTTCACAAATATAGATAAAAACATCACAGTTACAAGTAGAGAAAATGTAGTCTTAACAGATGTATGTATTAGTTTAAATGAAGGAAGCAGTGGAACAACAATTAAAAACTTAAACATGGAAAACAGTATCTACACATTCAGAATAAATGCAGATAACATCCTACTAACAAATAATAATATAAAACTAACAAACACACAATCAATACCAATAGTTAGTATGCAAATATCAGATACTGATAATGTAAGACTAGAAAACAATAATATTGAAGCATACGCCACAAGCTCAACATATAATATACTAATACTAAACAACAACAACCTACAATTAACAAACAACACAATCACATTAAAAACAAGAGAAACAACAGTATTCTGGAATGACCAAATGGTTGGATCATATGATGGATCCAATATAGAAATTAGAGAATCACAAAACATCAAACTAGAAGGAAACACAATAAAAACAGAATCCTTAGGATACAACACACCATACGGAACAATAGTAAACATACACTCACTAAAAACAAACAACCTCCAATTAACAAACAATCAAATCACAACTACAGCATACCAATACGCTTACGGCATAGTGCTGGATAATACAAATGCAACACTTACAAAAAACAATATAAACTCAAATGCAGTTAACTATGCAAATGCCCTAACCATACAAAACTCAACAACACAAACAAAAGAAAACACACTAAACACAACAGCAAACCTCTCATACCCACTATACATAGTAAACACAGATAACAACCTAATAGAAAACAACAACATCTATGGAGACGGAAACTACAACTACGCAATAGAAATATACAACTCCAAAGACAACACCATCACAAAAAACAATATAAACCTTAACGGAGAATACACACTGGGAATAGGAATAGCACAATCAAGCACAGGCACACAAATAACACAAAACACCATAACTACACAAGGAAGCAAAGATGGAGAAATAAAATGCGGAGATTACATACCATGTGAAAACGTAGGAATAAAACTTATGGAAAACTCACAAAACACAAACATCCAACAAAACACCATAAAATCCAACGGAAAATACACAATAAACAGAGGAGAAAACACACCAACAATAACAAACAACAACCTACAATCCAAAGACAACACAGGAATACTAACAGTCTACCCACCAGAAGAAAATATAATAATAACAACAATAACAATAGAAAACTACACAGGATACTACGGTGAAAACAAAAACCTAAAAGGAAAACTAACAGACCAAAACGGAAACCCAATAATAGGACACCACCTAAACCTAAACCTAACAAGAACAACATCTGGAGCAAACAAAGTATACCAAGTAACAACAGACATAAACGGAGAATTTAACTTCCAAATAAACCTAGCACCTGGACAATACACAGCAAAAGCACAATACCAAGAAACAATAGTAGGAGATAAAACATACACAAACTCAACATCCAACACAGCAAGCCTAATAATAACAACAAGTCCAAACTCAACAATAATACAAATGGAAAACTACAACCAACCATACCAAGGAGACAACTGGAACAAAGACCTAACAGGAACACTAACATACACTAACCAAACAAGCATCATAGGAAGACATGTAAATTTAAAACTAACAAGACTATCCTCAGGAGCAAGCAAAACCTATGATACAACAACAGACTACAACGGAATATTCACACTAAAAATAAGACTAGCACCAGGACAATACCAAGTAGAAGCAAGCTTTAATGATGAAGACTTCACACCAGCGTATAAAACAATAAGTATGACAATAACATCAACATAAGATAACTTTGTAGAAAAGTATATTAATCTACAATAACGCAATAAGATTAATATAAAAAAAATATTCAGGGGGTGTTTTAATGGATACAACAATACGGATAAATAGTGATATAAAACAACAATTGAAATTAAAAAGTGTGGAATTGGGAGTAACACAAAAAGAATTAGCAAATAGATATCTGTTATATTGTTTGAAGAAAGATAATACTCCTGATACAATAACAAGTATAGATGATATAGAAAAACATTTAAATATAAAATCCAAAATTAATTTTAAAAATTTAAATAACGATTTTGAAATACCTGAAATGCTTAAATTAAAAGAAAATGGTGAAGAAAAAATTAAACAAGAAAATATAACTGATATGTTAGATTATGATAAACCTGAAGGAGATACACTTTTGGAGGAATTATCTGGTTTAGTGCATTCCCCAACACAAACTGACAGTTTAAAATTAAAAAAAGAAGCATATGATAGAGGTTAATTCAATGATTTTTCTTGATACAAGTTTTATATTAACGATAATGATATAAATCATAAAAATGCATTAAAAATAGCTTCAAGATTAAATACTGAATTAAAAGTTATTAATAGTACAGTATTCATTGAAATATTTAATAAATTACAAAAAAAGTATTTTGAAAATAAAAGAGAAAGAATAATCAATTTAGTATTAAATATGGATTATGTATACTATTTAAATATAAAATAATTTCACTAAAAACTAAGTTTTTTCATATCTAATCTGAGGATTTATAAATTTTTTATTATGAAATCGTTATCACAGTTTGGGAAAAAACAAATTTTTTATTCATCATAAAATTTTTATGGAATATAATTATATTAAAATATAATAAAAATTTATTTTTTTATTTTTAATTCTTTATTTTTAGATGTGAAAGAATATGCGACAAAATTTTAATAAAATTATTGAAAGTCCTTTTGAACCAGATGGACCTGTTTCACCAGAAAATTTTGCAGGTAGGAAAAATACAATTGGAATGATATTGCGATATGCTGGAGCAGCATCTAGAGGTAAAGTCAAACATTTCTTTTTAACTGGAGATAAAGCCATAGGTAAAACGTCCTTAGCTACCTATATTAAAGGTCAAATAGAAGAAAATGTAGGTATGACTGGAATTTATTTCACTAATAGGGATAATGATTCTGTAGAGGGATTAATCCACTTAATATGTGAAGCAATGACCTATAAAATACATAGGGATTCAGGGACTGAAAAAATTAAAAGGGTATTTAATTATGTTGAAAGTTTAGAATATAGGGGTACTAAACTAAGATTTGCAGATTCACATCAAAAAGGACATATGAGGGATTTATATACAAATTTTCAAGGTTTTTTAGAAGAATTTATTGCTGAAATCAATCCTGAAAAGGGTATTTTCTTAATTGTTGAAGAAATTGAAACATTATCTAATTCTAAGGATTTTGCTAATTGGTATAGAAGATTAAATGATGCTATTAATGTTTATCAAGCTAATTTAAAATTATATGTTCTTTTTGTAGGATATCCTGCAGACTTTGATAATTTAGTTTCTTTAGAACCATCTTTCACACGCATATTCCATTATAAAGAAATTGGAAAATTACAAAATGAGGATGTTAAAAAATTCTTCATAAATTCATATGCTAAAGTAAATATGACATATGATAAAGAAGCACTAGATTTATTAACAGAATACTCCTCAGGTTTACCTATATTAATGCAACATATTGGAGACCATGCATTTTGGCTTGCAGAAGATAATCATATTACAAAAGAAATAGCAATTGATGCTATTATTTATACGGGTCATGAAATTGGAGATAAAGTATTAATTAATATGTTAAGAAAAATAACATCTGATTCATATATAGAAATACTTACAAAAATTGCTGAAAATGGTTTATTCCAATTTAATAAAAAAGAAGTTTATGAAATATTAGATAAAGATGATAAAAGAGTATTTGATAATTGTTTAACTCATATGATTGAATCAAATATTATAGATTCATATGATAGTGAAAATGTAGATTTATATGAATTTTCAAACAGAATATATTATGCATATTTTTTAATTAGATCTTTAGAATTAAATCAAAATCAAAATTAAAATAGGAGTTTAAAAGATAAAATGGCACATGGACAACACCACGGACAAGGAAACTCAGAAGAAGAGCAAAAAATAAGAATGCAACAAGAAATGAACATTCTAAAAAACTTAAACCAAATCAAACACAAAGTAATGGTTATGAGTGGTAAAGGAGGAGTTGGAAAATCCACAATAACTGCAAACCTTGCAGAAACATTCAGAAAACAAGGCCTAAAAGTAGGAATACTAGATGCAGATATTCATGGGCCAAACATACCTAAACTATTTGCAACAGTAGATGAAATGGTAAAAGTCGAAGACAATAAATTCCAACCAGTACTAAGTGAATCTGGAATAGAATTAATGTCAATAGAATACATGTTACAAGAAAAAGGCTCATCAATAATATGGAGAGGACCACAAAAAATAGGAGCAATCCGCCAATTCTTCTCAGATGTAAACTGGGGACAACTTGATGTACTATTAATAGACAACCCACCAGGAACAGGAGATGAACCATTAACAGTAATGCAAACAGTACCATTATTAGATGCAGTAATAATGGTAACAACACCAAACGGACTATCAAAAGAAGATGTTTACAAATCAGTTAACTTTGCAAACACATTAAACAAACAAAACATAGGACTTGTAGAAAACATGGCATATTATATCTGCCCACATTGTGGGGAAGAATTAAACATCTTCGGAGACCATGACGGTGAAGCATTTGCAAAAGAATTAGGAATAGATTATCTTGAAAGTATCCCAGTAGCAGAAGATATTTCAAAATCCGCAGATACAATGAAAATAGCAAGTAATGTTAACAAAGACATTGAAGCTAAATTTAAAAATCTTGCAGAATTAATACAAGATAAATACTTCAAATAAAAAAAACAATACTAAATTTTTTGTGTGAATTATTATGAAAGTTTTTGATGCAAGTGACGATTTAAAAAAATGGAAAGAAAAATACTTAAAAGTAAATACTAAAGGTGTTGAAAACGATACTTATGAAAAAAGTGCATATATTTACAGTTTACTTGTAAAACAAACTCCTGAAGAACGTATAGAATACCTTAAACATTTAAGAGTAAACTATGAAGGTTGTTTTCCCTGTTTAATGAAAGAACTTATTTACCGTGAAAACATTATGGATGGTCAAAGTGAAGTTGATAAATACAAAGAAATGTTAAATAACGGGGAAATAAGCCTTGAAGAGTACACACAAAAAGTTAAAAGTATTGTTAAAAAATAAAAATTATTTTAATGTTAATATTGGCTTAAATTTAAATGGGATATTTGAGTTGAAGACAATACATTACTTATAAACCAAAAGTAACATTAATATATAGATAATTGTGTGTATCTAAAGCATACAAAGTAACAACAGTCCATATTGGATTTTCTTTTTTTAAGGGAAATTTTATAAAATAATATTTCAATAATTTATTTTATGAAATTTAAAATTTTATTAATATTCTTAATACTATTTTTAACTATAGGTTGTGTGAGTGCTACAGATAATGACAATACTTCAGTAAGTGAAGATACTCAAATCAATATTGAAAATACAATTGTTGATGAAGGAGCAGGTGAAAATTTCACAGGAACGTTCTTTAGTTCAAATGGAAGTCCATTAATCGGTCAACATTTATCTATAAATCTTACACGCTTAAGTAGTGGTGCAAATAAAGTCTATGATCTTGTAACAGATTATACAGGTACTTTTAGAATACCTATATTTTTAGCAAAAGGAGAATATACTGCACAAGTCTCATTTGATGGACTTATAATGGGAAATACAACATACAATCCATGCAATGCAGGACCTGTCAATATTAGTGTTATTAAAATAGATCAACGCACATCATCATTTTTATTGGCATATGGTGTTACTAAACATATTAATAGGTATAGGGAATTATCTGGATTATTAACAGATAATACAGGCAATCCTATAGCAGGTCAACATGTGGATGTTAAATTTACACGTTTAAGTAGTGGTGCTAGTAAAACTTATGATATTGTAACGTCTTATGATGGTGGATTTGTTATGCCTATTAATCTAGCATTAGGAATATATGCTGTAAATATGACATATCATGGAACAACAATTTATGGACCTTCTTATCGTAATGTTATTGTTAATGTAACTGATGATCCAATTTATGATGCAGACTGGTAATTATTAGTATAAATCTTTTATACTATATTTTTCTATTTTTTTTGGGTTTTGTTTACTTGCACAGGCCATTTTATAAGGTTTTATATCGTATAGGTTGAATTTTATATTGTTTTTATCGTTTTTTAGTTTTATTTCTTTTTTTATTTGTATTGTGAAGCTATCTAGTTTTAAGTGGAATCCTAGTCCTGTGTATTTCATATAACTTTCTTTTAAAACCCAGTAGTTGAAAAATTCGTTTGCTGGATTTTTTGATTGTATTATATTTTCATATTCTTCATTGTAAAAATAGTTTTTAGCTATGTTTAAATCAATTGTAGGGTCATTATATTCAACATCTATACCAATTTCCATATCTGATATTCCACATGCAACTATTTTATTACAATGACTTAGATTAAAATAAATATTTTCATAATTGGATATGTATGCTTTACCATATTTTCCAATTTTAAACTCCGGATTAGAAAAACCTTCCTCATTTAACATCTTATCTAAAAGAAGATAAACACCACAACTAAGCTTTTTATCTCTATCAAAGCGATAACGGGAAATTTTATCACGGCGATAAGATGATACTAAACCATATCCCTTATTTAAATCTAAATCTTCCACATTACAATAAGCTAATCTAATCATTTTTTAATCTTCAAATTCAATACAGTCATATCGTCAGCTTGCTCTTCATTTCCAACAAAACCATTAATATCTTGTAACAAAGAATTAATAATATCATCATTTACACTAGTTTTATTAAAGAAACTAACTAATCTATTTTCACCATATAAAACATTATCTTTATTTTGAGCATCAGTAATACCATCAGTATATAAGAATAACTCCTCATCAAGAACAATCTCTTCCATTTTAAAAACATTATCCTTAAGAATACCTAATACAAGACCAGAATCAATATCTAAAAACTTAAATTCACCATCTTTACAAATTAATGGGGGATTATGACCACCATTAGAATAAACCAACTTATGACTATTTTTATCATAAATTCCAAGCCATAAAGTTATAAACATCATCTCAGAATTATTTTCACACAACTGATTATTGAGAGAAAATAAAACTTTAGATGGATCAACTTCACTTAACACTAACTGTTTTATTAACTTCTGAGTAATAGTGGCTAATAAAGCAGCAGGAACACCTTTACCAGAAGCATCACCAATAACAATAACTAATCTACCATCATCCAACTCATAATAATCATAAAAATCTCCTCCAACCTCTTTAGCAGGTTTACTAAAACCAGAAATAAAGAAATAATCATTATCTATAGATTCGGTAGGTAAATTAGATTCCTGAATTCTATGTGCAATACTGAGCTCAGTTTCAATACGTTTCTTTTCACCCTCAATATGTTTAATATTCTCAATATAATTATTATTATACTTAATAAGGTCAATATAACTTCTAGATAACTTACCAACCTCATTATCTTCATTTTCATACTTTGAATAAATATTAATCAAACTATCAGAAGTAATCTTCTCATTTTTTTTAATATGAGTTTCAATTTCTGAAAAAGAACTAATAGGATTTATAACCTTCACTTCAATATATCTTAAAACACATAAAGTAGGAATAAAGAAAATAACAGCAAAAACATCAGTCAATATAAGTAACATTAAACCAGTATCAGAATATGTAACAAAAATACTATGAACTAATAAAATTCCAGTAACAATAATAATCAAAGTCGTAAAAAGAAATATATTCATAATCTTAATAGGGATAGAATTATACTTAATAGGATAAATCTTAGAACTTATTGGCTTTATAAGATAAATAAACAATAAAACCAATAAAATTATAATATTAATAATCCTATCAGTATCACTTAATATATATCTCATACTAAAATCAGTAATTATAGTAATAATAGTTAAAATAATTATTAAAAAGCCAACTATCCTATAAAATTTTTTATTAAAACTTTTTTTAGATATTTTAGGAATATGTGCAAAGTCAATTTTTCTTGTAATCCACATACCTATTATACCAAATATAAATGAAAAATTAACAAAATTAATAAAGTATTTTATTATAATTGAAAAGTTTTCCTGTTCATTTTCTATATAAAATATGAACAATGATTTACTCATAAATAAGGTGTATAAAATTCCACAAAAAAGAATTATACCTAAAAATTTAACAATATGGTTCGTACTATTCAATCTAGGCTTTGTAATACTATCTTCTTTAAACCAAAATCTCTCATACCAAAGTTTATATGCTAAATATGAAACTGCAAAACTAGCAATTGCAGATACAATAACACTTATAAATTCATATCCTCTAAATACATCACAAATAGAATTAGCCACAACAGAACCTACAGCACCATAAGGTCCAAAAAATAAACCTGAAATAAATAATATTCCAACATGAGGACTTAATCCAACACCAAAAGAAACATTATCTAAAAAATAATAACTTCCTAAATTAACAACAAGCATTAAAACGAATGGTATTAAGATTTTTTTTAATTTAGACTTCATTATTCACACATTCTTAATAATTTTAAGATGGTTTTCATCATTTAAACGATAATATTCAATATCATCTGCAAGTTGCTTTACAAGGTGTATTCCACGACCTCCAATTTCAGCATCTTCAATCTTTTCAGCTATTTTAGGTTTTTCTTTTAAAAGGGGGTTAAATTCAACACCATTATCAACAAATTCAATAATCGCACAGGATTCTTCATTATCACAATTAACGATTATATAATCTGTATTTGAATAATTAACAATATTTACAAAAAGTTCTTCAATAATTAAATCTAATTGAAAGTTATCCTTTACAATTTCTGTATGAATAAACTCATTTAGAGTATATAATTCATTAAGTTCTGGTTTTAATTTTAATGTTTTCATTGTATTGTTAAAAGTTTATCAATTCCAGACATTCTTAATATTTCTTTAATTGTGTCATTAACATTTATAAGTTCAAGAGACCCATTTTTCTCTTTCAATTTACTTTCTGTTAAAATTAATACTCTTAATCCTGCACTTGAAATATATTCTACATTTTCAAAATCTAAAATTAATGAATTAAAATTATCAAATTCAGAAGTTATTTCTCCTTCAAGGTCTTGTGATGTAACGGTATCTATACGTCCTTCAATTTGCATTGTTAACTCTTCATCATTATAATTTTTAATAATTTTCATAAAATTTTACTCCAATAATCCGTTTCTTTTTCTTTTTCTATAGTAATATAAATAATTAATGTAAATATAATATTAATTATTATATTTTTTCTTTATATAATATTTCAATATGTTATGAATGGGAAGTTGTTAATTATGGATTATTTTGATTTGTCAAATGCACAAAAAATGATTTTATTTTCTAGTATATTAAATCCAAATAACAGTGCATTCTATCTTAATTTTAAAAAAAAGTACTCAGTTTCCGAATTAGAAAATCTTAAAAAAGCAGTTAATGCAATATGTTCATCTTATCTTAATCTCCAAATAAAAGAATTAGAAGATGACTATAAACAGTATTATGCTGAAGATAATAATGAAGATAAATTTGAATTTGTAGATTTAACAAAAACTAATGGGGATGTTGATGATTTTGTTAATGAATTTTTAGACAATTCATTTGAAGATTTATTTGACAATCCACTATATAAAATTGGAATTATTAAAACTAATGACTCAATACTTCTTCTTGGAACATTTCATCATATACTTTTAGATGGAACAAGCTTATTTTCACTATTTCCAAGAGAAATAAACAAATGCATAGAAACATTAAAAAATAATAAAGAATATGAAAAAATATCAGATTTAACATATGAAACATATGTTGAAAGGGAAAAAGAATACCTAAAATCACAAGAATATAATAAAGATAAAGAATACTGGTTAAACAATTTAAAAGAATATAAACAAGACTGGTACTCATTTGACAATCTAGAATTAGGAACATATGAACTTAAAATTAATGAGACACTAACAAAGGATTTAATGAAATTAGGTAATGTTAAAGACACTAGAATTTCCCCATTTATTCTAGCTCTTTCAGTAATATCATTATATTTCGCTAAATCAAAATCTCTTAAAGATATTGTGTGGAATACATCAATTAGTGGCAGATATTTCGGAGAAGATATTAGTCAACTTTTAGGAATGTTTACAAACACCATACCATTAAAAATAGATTATAAACCAGATTTAAGTTTTGAAGATTTATTATTAAACACTAAATCTGTATTAAAAGAAGGTTTAACACATGGAAAAATACAATTCAGCGAATATTCTGCAGAATTAAGAAACAATAATATAGATCCAGGACTTATAACAATGTATTCTGTTGTATCTAACTCAACAGATTATGATACAGAATTCCTATCTCTTCAAAAAGACACTGAATTCCCATTCCACATTAGAGTAAATAAAAATTACAGTGATAAAAAAGGATTACAATCACTATTTTTCGAATATAATAAAAATTGCTTCTCAAATAAACAAATTAAAGAAATAGCAGAAGGTATTGAAACATTATTAGCAGATATTTCAAAAGATTCAACTAAAAAATGTGAAGTTTATGAAATAGAAATAAATGAATTCTTTAAGGCAGAAACTTACTTTAAAAAAATCTTAAATTCATTTGACAGTCCAACAATCATATCACCAGATGTATATGATAAAAACACTAAATCAAGTTTCAATATAAAAAAATTAACATTTAATGAGGAAAAATTAAATAAAATAAAAGCATATTCAAAAGAAAACAAAATAAACATTAAAGAATTCTTATATGCTATAATATTATTTAATCTAACTAAATTTTCATTTTCAAAAGATATACTCATATCCTGTAACTATCTTAGAAACCAAGAAGACAACCAATATTTAAACAAATTCAATGAATTAGCCTTATCATATAAATTTGATACAAATATTCCAATTAAAGAATATCTAAAAGGTATTAAAGAAAAAATAAAAGAAACATCAAAATACTATTTCTACCCATTAAAAAATAACAAAACATTAAATTTTGAATCAGAAATACTACTAAACTACTTCGATTCAAAAAACACTAATTTAGAATACTTCAACGATTTAAATAATGAAATAAACATACATGATTTCAAAATAGTATTTTCATTCATAAATAAAGAAGATTTAAGTTTAATTATTAACTATGACAGCTCAAACTATTCTGATGAAATAATAAACAGTTTTATAGAAAGTACAAACATTTTAATAGATAAATTCATAGAAAATACTGAAACTCCACTTAAAAACATCAGCATAACAGAATCAAAAAATGAACAATTCGAAATCAAACTAAAAAACGAAGGCCTAATCAATAAAATATTTGAAAATATTGCACAAGACAACCCAGAAAAAACAATACTCTATGCAGAAGATGGAGAACTCACCT
Source organism: uncultured Methanobacteriaceae archaeon (assembly GCA_964547125.1). Classification (GTDB taxonomy): domain Archaea; phylum Methanobacteriota; class Methanobacteria; order Methanobacteriales; family Methanobacteriaceae; genus Methanobrevibacter_A. Next base: position 13,020 of record CAZJLS010000004.1, read on the forward strand.
ATTCACAACTTAACAAAAAAGCAAATAAAATCGCAAATGCACTAATAGACAAAGGAGTTAAAGTTGAAGATAAAATCATGTTCATGATGAAAAGAAACAGTGATTTAATAGCAACAGTACTTGGAATAGTTAAAGCAGGGGCAACATTCATACCAATAGATCCAAATTACCCAGAAAACAGAATCAAACAAATACTAGAAGACAGTAACTCCAAATTCATAATCACTAGTGAAAATATAGAATATAATGGGGAAAACAGATTAAATGTTAATGAACTATTAGAATTCCAAATTGACACCAACCCAAACATCACATTAACACCAGATAATCTATGCTTCATCATATACACTTCAGGTTCAACAGGAAAACCAAAAGGAGTAATGATTAAACACATGGGAATCAGTAACTACATAGCAAACCACCCATTAAACATACCAATATATGCACTTAACAAAAACTGCAACAAAATGATTTCAATATCAACAGTATCATTCATTGTATTTTTAAGAGAAATATTTGGAACAATACTAAACGGACTACCAATAGTATTTGCTAATGAAGAACAAGCAATAAACCCACTAAAACTAGCAGAACTATTCAAAAAAACAAAAGCAGATGCATTCGGATCAACACCAACAAGACTACTAGAATACATAAAATTCAAAGAAATACAAGACGCATTAAACAAATGCAAATTCATAATCGTAGGTGGAGAAGGATTCCCACCAAGATTATATGATCAACTAAGAAAATACACAGGTGCAGAAATATACAATTCATACGGTCCAACAGAAGTCACAATAGCATCACACGGAAAACTAATAGAAAGCAACATAATATCTGCAGGATTCCCAATGCTAAATGTAATAGACAAAGTAATGGACATAGACGGTAACGAACTACCACCATATGTTACAGGAGAAATATATGTTGGGGGAGCAGGAATAGCAAGAGGATACTACAACAACCCAAAACTTACCAAAAAAACATTCATGGAAATAAATAACACACCATTCTACAATACAGGAGACTTAGGTAAAAAAGATAAAACAGGAGAACTATATGTCCTAGGACGTAACGACACACAAATCAAACTAAGAGGACTAAGAATAGAACTTTCAGAAATAGAAGGAAGCATAATCAACTATGAAAACATAGACTCTGCAGTAGTAATAGTAAAAGAAATAAACGATATAGAATACCTCTGCGCATATTATACAAAAGAAAACAACACAAAAACAATAAATAAAGAAGACTTAAGAAACTACCTTACAAAACAACTACCAGATTACATGGTACCACACTACATAGAAGAACTAGAAAAATTCCCAACAACACCAAACGGAAAAACAGACTTCAAAAACCTACCAGACCCAAAAATAGATGTAGAAAAATTCATAGAACCCTCAACAAAAACAGAAAAAGAACTATTCAAAATAGTCTCAGACATGCTAAACATCACAGAATTTGGAATAAACACCGACCTATTCAACATAGGTCTAACATCACTAACAGTAGTTCAATTAGTATCTGCAATACAAGAAAAATTCAACACACAAATAATGATTACAGAAGTTCTAAAATACAAAACCATACAAAACATCTCAAAACACATAACAGAAACTGAAAACGAAGAACTAACAACACAAGAACTATACCCATTAACACAAAACCAACTAGGAGTTTACTTTGAATGTGTGAAAAACCCAAATCTAGTATCATACAACTTACCTAAAAAAATAGACTTCAACGGAGATATAGATGCAAATAAACTCAAATTAGCAATCATAACAGCCATCAATAACCACCCATACTTAAAAACAAGAATAATAATGGAAAATGGTGAAGTTTACCAAGAGCGAAGAGACAATCTAAAAATAGATGATTTAATAGAAATCACAGACTCAAATATGGACTTTAATGACTTTGTAAAACCATTCAAACTAGACGAAGGACCATTATTCAGATTTAAAATAATAAACAACTCCATACTACTTGCAGACTTCCACCATATAATAGTAGATGGAACATCCCTAAATATACTATTTGAAGAAATAGCAAAAATATATGATGGTCTTGAATACGAACTAGAAGAAATAGATGGATTTAAATATGCACAACAAGAATCTAAAATAGAAAATTCATCATTATATAAAGAAGCAGAACTATTCTTCTTTAATAAAATCAAAGAATTCGACGAAGCAACAGTAATATCACCAGACTTAATAGAAGATGGAGATGAAGTAGCAGCTAATAAAAGCATATTTGTAGATAAAACCGGAATAGATAAAATATGTGATGAAAAATCAATTTCACAAAACAACCTATTTTTAGCTACAACATCATTTGTTCTATCAAAATTTGTATATAACAAAGACTTACTAATAGCAACAATATCAAATGGAAGATTCAATCCAAACCAACAAAAAACATTAGCAATGATGGTTAAAACATTGCCATTAGTATTAAAATTAAATTCAAACTTATCAATTAAAGAATTCTTCCAATACATAAACGACGAATGGTTTAAAGTACTATCCTACTCATCATACCCATTTACAAAAATATCCAATGAATATGATATAACACCAGACTTTTTATATGCATATCATGGAAAAATCATCCAAGATATAGAAATCAACGGAAAAAGGGTTCAAAGAGAATCATTAGACTTTAATGACCTAAAATTCAAAACAGCAATAGATATTATAGATGTAGGAGATCAATACAAAATATCATGCAACTATAATAACAAACTATACTCCAAACAATTAATAAACACATTACTAAACAGTATATCAATAGTTCTAAACAAATTCACAACATATGATGAAAACACAAAACTCGAAGACATTTCCATAATAGAAAAAGATAAAATAGATGAAAACAGCCTAGAATTTGAAGAAATAGAAGAATACCGTATAAACAAAGTATTTGAAAAACAAGTAGAATTACATAAAAACGAACTTGCAGTATCTGCAGAAGATGGAGACTTAACATTTGAAGAATTAAACATCAAAGCAAACAAAATAGCAAACAGTCTCATAAAAAAAGGAGTTACAACAGAAGACAAAGTTATGCTAGTTTTAAAAAGAAACTCCAATGTCTTTGCTTCAATATTTGGAATTCTAAAATCAGGAGCAGCATTCATACCTGTAGACTCAGACTATCCTAAAGACAGAATAGTTCATGTTCTAACAGACAGTGACTCTAAATTCATCATAATAGATGATGTTGTTGAAGAAAAATGCATAGACTTAACAGACTATCAAGACGATGTAATACACATTGAAGAACTATTTAAAGAAACAGATATAAGTAATCCTAACCCTGATATAAAACCAAACAGTTTAGCATATCTAATATACACTTCAGGTTCAACAGGACTTCCAAAAGGAGTAATGCTAGAACATAAAAACCTAACCAACTTCGCATACCCTAACCCAAAAAATGTATTTACATATGAAATAGCAACTAATACTGAAGCTAATTACAAAGTACTATCTTTAGCTACAGTTGCATTTGATTTCTTCCTACATGAAATAATGTCACCATTATTAAATGGATTACCTGTAGTATTTGCAAATGATATTGAATACAAAAATCCATTAAGTTTATATGAATTAATCAAAAGAACAAAACCAAACGTGTATATGGGAACACCATCAAGACTATTGCAATATTTAGAAGTAGATGGCTTAAAAGAAGAATTCTATAACTTCAAAGCATTCGGTGTAGGTGGTGAAGCATTCGCAACACAATTACTAGAATTACTCTCAAAAAACTCAAAAGGAAAAATATACAATGTATATGGACCTACAGAAACAACAATAACATGTAATGCACGTTTAATAGAAGATGGTAACCTTTATGTAGGTAAACCTTTATTCAATGTTCATGAAGAAATAATGGACTTAGACTCCAACCCGCTACCACCAAATGTAATAGGAGAATTATACATAGCAGGTTATGGTGTTTCAAGAGCATACCTAAACCGTCCAGAAAACAATGCAAAAGCATACAAAGAAATTAACGGAATAAGATTCTACAAATCAGGAGACTATGCAAAATTCCTAGAAGATGGAGATGTAGAAATACTAGGACGTTTAGACAATCAAATCAAACTAAGAGGACTAAGAATAGAAATAGGTGAAATAGAATCAGCAATATCCAACTTCAAACCAATAAACTCTGTAGCAGTAGTAGTTAGAAAAATAAAAGGAAACGACCACTTATGTGCATACTTCACAGTTGACGAAGAATACCAAAAGAAAAACCGTGAAAACAACGAATACTCATTCGATATTAATGAATTAAAACAAACACTATCAGAAAAACTAACATACTACATGGTTCCAACAGTATACATGGAATTAGATGAAATGCCACAAACACTAAACGGTAAAACAGACTTAAAAAACCTACCAGAACCAGTCTTAATAACAGAATATGTGGCACCTGAAAATGACATTGAAGCATTCTTTACAAACACATTTGCAGAAATCCTAAACCTCGATAAAGTAAGTGTAACAGATAACTTCTTCGAAATAGGAGGAACATCACTACTAGTTACAAAAATAACAATTGCAGCATTAAATAGAAATTACCAAATAAGTTATGGGGACATATTCAACAACCCAACACCAAAACTACTTGCAGAATTTGTTTCAAATAAACACTCAACAGAATCACAATCAGAAAACAAATATGATTACACAGATATCAACAATCTATTAAAGAAAAACACATTAGAATCATTCCTAAACGGTGAAATAGAAGAAAATCTAGGAGACATCCTACTAACTGGAGCTACAGGATTTTTAGGAATACATGTTCTAAAAGAAATTATAGACACAGAAGACGGAAATATCTACTGCTTTGTAAGATCTAGAGGAACACTAACTGGAAAAGACAGATTAAAATCATTACTATTCTACTACTTCGATGAAGACTATGATGAAATATTCGATAAAAGATTACATATAATAGAAGGAGACATTACAAACTTTGAAGACTTTGAAAAACTAATATCATATAACATTGATACAATAATTAACTGTGCAGCTAATGTAAAACACTTCTCAGCAGGAACCGACATTGAAGACATTAATTTAGGAGGAGTTATAAATGGATTGAAATTTGCTAAAATGAAAAACTCCAAATATGTTCAAGTTTCAACATACAGTGTTGCAGGAGAAAGTGTTGACAACTTCCCACCAGTAGATGTTAATTTCACAGAAAAAGACTTATTCACAGGTCAAACATTAGAAAATCAATATATTAACAGTAAATTCTTAGCTGAAAGAGCAGTTTTAGAAGCAGCAGCCAAAGATGATTTAAATGTTAAAATAATGAGAGTAGGTAACCTAATGGCAAGAAGCTCAGATAGTGAATTCCAAATCAATTTCGAATCAAACGGTTTTATTAATCGTTTAAAAGCATTTGTAACTATCGGTAAAATGCCATATGCTAAATTATCAGAAAGTGTTGAATTCAGCCCAATAGATATTACTGCAAAATCAATTTTAGCATTATCTAAAACACCTAAAGAATGTCTAGTATTCCACCCATATAATTATCATAGAATCTTATTTGGAGATATATTGAATATTATTGAAGATTTAGATTTAAATATAAAACCATCTGAAGAAGATGAATATCAAGAAGCTTTAAACGAAGCATTTAAAGATAAATCTAAACAAGAAGGAGTTAGAGGTCTTATTACATCAGTAGGTGAAGGATATATTAAACGAGTTTGGGTTCCTGTTGAAAATAATTACACTGCTCAAATATTATACCGTTTAGGAGTGGCTTGGCCATTAATATCTGAAGAATATATTTACATGTTTGTTAAATATCTTAAAGATTTGAATTTCTTTAATTAGGATTGTGATAATGTGTATGAGAGAAGATATGACTTATTAGCAAGTAAATTTAATGAATTTTTCCTACCTACTTTGTTTACTTCTATGGCAGGTAATATTTGTTTGTTTGTAGATTCCCTTATTGTTAGTTTTTTAATTGGTTCTGCTAATTTATCTGCTATTCAAGTTGTAACTCCCATAGTTACTTTTGTTAATTTAATTTATTGGATGATTGGTTTAGGTGGAAGTGTTTTAGCTTCTATTTCAAAATCTGAATTTGATGAGGATGGGAGTAATTATTATTTCACTGTTTCAGTTGTATCTCTTGTTATTTTAGGTATACTTGTAATGGTTATTGGTTTGGTGTTTATGGATGGTATTGTATATAATTTAACTAATACAACTCAAATTATTCCTCTTGTTAAAGAATTTTTCAAGTATTTGCTTATTGGTATGCCATTTTTATGTTATATGATGAGTTTATCATATTTTATTCGTGCTGATGGTATTCCTAATTTGCCTTTTAAAGCAATTCTTTTATCTAATGTGGCTAATATTGTATTAGATTTTGTTTATATTAAATTTTTAGGATTAGGTATTGGTGGAGCTTCACTTGCAACAGCTACAGGTTATATTTTAGGTTCAATTTTTATTTCAGTATACTTTTTTAAATCTGAGAGAACCTTAAAACTATTAAACTTAGGTAAAATTAAAATTAAATCATTTTTAAATCATTTAAAAGAGATTTGTGTGTCTGGATTTTCATCATCTTCCACCCAATTATTTTTCACAATTAAGTTATTCATATATAATAATGTAATTGGGTTTGTTTTAGGTAAATTAGGGTTAATGTCTTTTAGTATTTGTTTTAACAGCACATTTATTCTTTATATATTTTTAATTGGTTCTGCACAAACAATGTCTCCAATTGTATCAGTTTATAATCAGGAAGAAGATTATGCAGGTGTTAATTATATTGTTAAAAAAGCTCTTAAAATATCATTAATTTCAAGTTTAATCTTATCTTTATTGTTTATTTTCGTACCACAAATAATTTTAACATTATATAATGTTCATGATCCTCAGCAGATACCAGTTACAGTTAATGCGATAAGAATTTTTGCAATAAGTTTTGTTGGTGTTGCTGTAACATTCTTATTTACTTTCTACACTCAAGCTATTAAGAATAATAGATTATCCGTTGTAATTTCAACTCTTGAAGGTTGTATACTTCCAATACTGGCATTGTTTATTTTAACTCCAATTATTGGTTCTAATGGTATTTGGATTTCTTTTATTGTGGCTGAAATTGTAACTATAATTATTATATATTTATATTCAAAGTATAAATCTTATAAAACTAAAGGGGAATATGGTGGATTCTTTATAAATAAAACATCTTCTAATGATGAAGTTCTTGATTTATCAATAGAAAATGATATTAATCAGGCAGTGGGTGTGGCTTATAAGGTTGAATCATATTTAAAAGATTTAAATATTGATAAAAAGCGAGCTATGATTGTTGGTTTATCAATTGAAGAAATGCTTGTTAATATTATTCGAACTAATAAAGATATTAAAACAATTGATATTCTTGTTAAAATACAAGAAAACCATATTTTAATTGGAATTAAAGATCAAGGCATTGAGTTTAACCCATCTTTAGAGTTGGAATCTGATAATGTTGATTATTCATTTGAGAATATTACAGTTCTAAATAAGATTGCAGATAAAATTGATTATGCTCGTGTTTTAGGTTTAAACAGTACAGTTATAACAATTGAAAAATAATTAATTCTGATTAGATTATTTTCAATAATATTTTATCAATCTTTTTTTAATTTTTTAAAATAAAATTTATATGTTATCTATTCTATAATTATATAATGACTACTCATTATCAAATCAATATTTGTAAAGGGGTAGTTTAAAAATTCTATTAATAATACACTAGTGGAATAGATAATAATGAAATTAAAAACTCAAATATTACTAGCAGTTTTAGTAATATTCTTAACAGTTGGTTGTGTAAGTGCAGCAGATGATGATGCAATATCATTAACTTCCGCACCTGATAACACCATCTCAATTGGTTTACCAGCACCAACATATTATAATATTACTGAAGACACATATTCAAATTATTTCGATGAAAACGGAACATTCACTGTCACTCCAAGTGCTGGTGAAAATAGTGTAGTCCGAATAGGAAACTTAACAGATAAAAACTTCGTATTTAACACACCAAACTTAACAATATGCTCTCTAGACGATGATAGCGTAATAACAAACGGTGGAATCACATTAAATACAGGAGCTGAAGGATCAAGTATTATAAACTTAGTAATAAATAGAAACGGATATGATGTTATTGCAATAGATAACTATGCATCCAATGTAGACATCTTTGAAAATATTATACATATGTCTGGTGAAGCATTATACAACTTTGCAGCTATCGTAGTTCACGATTCAGACAATGTTAAAATCATAGATAATGAAATTTATATAAATGCTACAGGTCAATACGCATACGGTATAGACTTATACACAAATTATGTTGAAAATGCAACAATATCTAATGCATTAGTTTCAGATAACCTTGTAGTAGGTACTGGAGAATACTATCTAGCAGGTATTTCTGCTATGAATGGTGTTACCGATTCTGAAATAAGTGATAATACAATTATTTTAGAAGCTGAAAACCTTACTTATGGTATCGCTACCGCTAAAAATTATGCAAATGCAGATAAAAGCGGAAACCTTATAATAGATAATAACACAATAAATATCCAAAGTGATATGGCATATGGTATTGAATCAGCTAGTCAAACTGGTTTAACAATCACCAATAATGATATTACTGTTGAAGGAAACGGTGCAGAAGGTATAGCTGCTTATGGTTTAGAAAACAGTGAAATCAAAAACAATATTTTAGATATTACTGGTGGAACATTAACTAACAGTTACTGGGACAGCATACCAAACGATAACATTGCAATATTCTTAGCTGGAGATGAATCTAACAACACAATAGAATCTAATGATATAACTGGTGTTAACGTAGATGGTATAAGTGTTAGAGGAAGCAACAACGATATTATAGACAATAATATCAATTTAACCTCTGATGAAAACATTCAAATAGGTAGCTACGGTTCATCTATGGTTATGGGAATCGAAGCTCCTGGAAGCGAAAACTCAATCAGCTTAAACAATATTACAGTAACTGGAAATGCAACATACAACTACGGTATTGATGCATATGCTCCAGTTTATGGTGAAACCATAAGTGATGTTATTATCACATCAAACGATGTAGATGTATTAAGTGATAGTAACTATGGTGCTGGAATATATGTTAGTGGTTTAAGCGACAATAACGTTATAGAAAATAACGATGTTCTTGTTACAAGTGCTGGAATGGGTTATGGTATAGCAGTTGACGGTCCAGCAGATGATGTAGCTATCACATTCAATAATGTTGGTGTAATTGCAAGTGATGCACGTGGAATCGAAGTAACAAACTTAGATGACTCAGAAATTGAAAATAATAACATTAATGCTATTGGTGATGGTGTATATGGTATTGTCGCATACCGTGTAAATGATGTAGAAATTGATGACAATGAAATTGAAATCACAAAAGGTAACTTATCTGAAGCATATCAAGGATGGGATTATGTACCTGCAGGACAAGAAGAAATCTATGCAAACTACCTTGTGCGTACAGAACTTGATGTTGAACCAACAATTATTCTTGAAGGTCAAGGTGCAAACTTCACAGGTTTATTATTAGACGATGAAGGAAACCCAGTAGTTGGTCATCATTTATTAGTAAACTTAACACGTACCTCTTCTGGTTTAAGTAAAGTTTATGAAGTAGTATCTGATTACAATGGTGAATTCCAATTACCAATAAATTTAGCAAGTGGAGATTACACTGCACAAGTTTCATATGCAGGAACTAATATAGGTAACATAACTTATGATGCAACTTCTGCAAATCCTGTACCTATTAGAGTTGTTAAAGAATTAGATAATCGTACAGCAACCACTTTGGATGTTGAACCTTTAACCAAATCTGCAAGTGAAGAAGCAAACTTCACAGGAACATTAACTTCATTTGAAGGATTTGTTATTGCGGGTCAACATGTTAAAGTTACATTAACACGTAAATCTTCAGGTGCAAGTAAAACTTATGATGTTGTAACTGATTACACAGGTACATTCACATTACCAATTAACTTAGCTCCTGGTGATTACACTGCTGATGTTGCTTACGAAGGAACAAGTGAATATCAACCTATAAGTGCTGGAACAGTAGATATTACTGTCACAGCTTAAACTTGTTTATTGTAGATTTTAATTTTTTGGGGTTTTTTTAAACCCTTTATTTTTTACTTTTTTTTTTAAATAAAATTTTAAATATAACTTTAATCCTATTGTTTATTAAAAACACTTTTTTTTAGGTTATATGATGCGTAGAAATGATTTAAAAGTTATAGATTTAAATAAGATTGTTGAAATTTTTGATAATTCACCTACTTTACGTTTAGGTTTGCATGATAGTCCTTATCCTTATGTTGTTCCTTTAAGTTATGGGTATGATGTTTCGGGGGATAGAATTGAGCTTTATATTCATGGTGCTTTGGAAGGTAAGAAGCATGATTTAATTAGTAAGAATAATTTTGTTTGTGTTGAGGTGGATTATTTTGATGGTTATGGCTTAACAGAATTAAGTGCTACTGCAAATTATTCAAGTATTATTGCTTATGGTAGAATTTTTCTTATTGTTGATGAGAAAGAGAGATTGGATGCTATTTCTTCTATTTGTCGTCATTGTGGTTTGGATGATTTGGAGGTAAATAGTGATTTGTTTAAAAAGGTTGGGATGTATAAGATTGTTTTAGATGAAGTTTCAGCTAAATCTAATATGTTTTAGTTTCATTTATTTTTTGTATACATTTTTTTAAAATGAATACATTCATATATTATGTATACAAATTCAATAATATGTATACAAAATAAGATTATGTATACAAAAAAATAAAGGAGCAAACAAAAAATGATATTCGATGTAAAAGACAATACAAACTGCAACCACTTCAAAAGACCAATGACAATACACGCACACGGACCAATGTTTGAAGACTTCGACACAATAAAACAAAAACACAAACAACTATATAAAGAAGACTTTGAAAAAATCATAGACAGAAGAATAGAAAAACTCCAACAAATGAAAGAAAACATGGAAAACGGAGAATTCCCACCATTCAAAAGACATTTCAAAGAAGAAAACAACAAAAAAAGACTAGAACCACTAAGCATAAGAGTAAAACCACACACAAAAAAATTCCTAAAAGAAGAATCACCACTTACACCAAGAGAAATACTAGAACTATACGAAGACTTCGCATCAGACAAAGAAACATTCATAAACTCACTAATAGAAGATGAAGAAAAACTACAAAAAGAACTAGAAGAAATCCAAACAAAAATAGAAAACGCAAAAGCATTCAACAAAAACCTAAAAGAAAACACAGACGAATAAAAAAAGGCCACACCAAAAATCAAACACCATAAAAGCCTTTTTTTAACACTATTTTTCAAATTTAAGAAAAAACCACCTAAAAAAATATATCAACACAAACAATAAAAACTATTATAACATAGAAAAACATAAATTAATAAGAATACAAGAAAAAAATACTAAGGATTATAAAATGACAAAAATACTATTCTTAAACTTACCATACAAATTCAACATAAGTCGCGCAAGTAGATGGCCAGAAAAAACAAAATCAGGAACACTATACTATCCCTACTGGTTAGCCTATGGTCTAGGAGTATGCCAAAAAGAAGGATTTGACTGCAAACTAATAGACTGCATAACCAAACAATATACCATAGATGAAACAATACAAGAAGTAAAAAAATACAATCCAGACTACATAATGACAGAAACAACAACAGCAACCTGTGACTACGACTACAACACGCTAAACCAAATCAAAAAAGAAAACCCAAACACAAAAATAATAATAGGCGGAACACACCCAACAATACTCCCAGAACAAGTACTAGAAAAATGCCCAGCAATAGACTATGTAGCAAGACAAGAATACGACTACACAATACCAGACATAATAAAAAACAATGAAAACCCAGAACAAGTACTTGGAATAACCTACAGAGAAAACGGAGAAATAAAACACACAGACAACAGACCACAACTAGAAAACCTAGATGAACTACCCTATGTAAGTAAAGTATACCAAGAATTCCTAAACGTAAACGACTACGCATATGCATTCGCACAAAAACCAATGATACAAATAGTATCATCAAGAGGATGCCCAAACCAATGTAACTTCTGCTCATACCCATCAACAATGGGAGGAAGAAAATACAGAACAAGAAGCATAAAAGATTTAGCAGACGAATTCGAATACATACTAAAAGAAATGCCAGAAATCAAAGAAATATTCATAGAAGATGATACATTCACAGTAAATCAAAAAAGAGTACAAGAATTCTGTGATGAAATAATAAAAAGAGGACTAAAACCAGTATGGTCATGCAACACAAGAGTAGACTTAACATTCGAAACAATGAAAAAAATGAAAGATGCAGGATGCAGACTACTCGTATGTGGATATGAATCAGGAAACCAACAAGTACTAGATGACATAAAAAAAGGAATAACACTAAAACAATCACAAGAATTCGCAGACAATGCAAGAAAACTAGACATAAAAGTATTCGGATGCTTTATGATAGGACTAACAGGAGACAACCTAGAAACAATAAACGAAACCTATGAATTTGCAAAAAAAGTCTATCCTGATATGTGCTTCTTCCAACAAGCAGTACCATTTCCTGGAACAGAATTCTACAAATGGGCAAAAGAAAACAACTACTTAATAACAGAAGACTACAATAAATGGTTAAACGAAGATGGATACCTAAATTGCCTAGTCGACTACCCATATGCAGATCACAACCAAATAGAAAAAATAAGAGACAATCTAATGAGTAAATACTACTTTTCATTCGCCTACATTGGTAAAACATTCTTAGCAAACCTAGACTGGACAGAATTCAAAAGAGTAGTAAGGGGAGGAACACAATACATAAAATTCCGCCTAAAAAAATTAGGAAAATAAAAAATCCTAATAATTATTTTTTTTTTACTTTATATCACTAATTAATGTTGCAACCACAGTAAATAAACAAATAATACTAATAGCTTGTGGATATCCTAAAATACCAATAATAAAACTAATAATATACAAAATCATAGGTATAACTAAATTATTTTTAATATTCAATGCATGTTTAAGATATTCACTTTCAGGATTTAACTTCAAAAGCTTATAAGACATTAAAAACAAAGTTAAATTAACTAAAGCGTAATCTAAACCATATAAAACTTGTGGAAGAAGATTTGAAAAATTATCAGCAACAAATAAAGTCAAATAAGGTATAATGGACAATATTAAAAGCAACCAAATATTAATCCAAACAGTCCTACTATCAACACGCTTAACATGTCTAAATATTTTATGATGATAATTCCACATATTCACACAAACTAAAAAACTTATTAAATATGCAAAATAAGACAACCTCAAAGACCATATTGCATCTAAAGTAGGACTTAAAGGTTGAGGCAACTCTAAAACCAAAACAGTTATAATAATTGCAATAATAGCATCATAAAAAGCATTCAACCTATCAGTTTCCATATAATCAATTAAACTCATAAAAAAATAACACCTTTTAAATATTTTTCATATTATGTTCCATTATTCTATTTTTAGTGATTTATTTCAATTTTTTTCACTCTAAATTTCCAAATAAAAACACTATTATTTAATCTTATAAAATAATAGAGATAACTTCCATTAATATATTCTAACAGTTTTATTAGATTATACTACTTAGTATATATTATACAAAATTTTATTTATAATTGAACTCCATTAACATAAAAAAATATTTTTAAAATAAAATACAGACTTATAAAATATCATAAAAGGAGTGGAGAAAATAATGAAAGATAAAGTATTTTACGGAAAAGGAATGCAAACACTAAAAAAAGAAGATGAAGAATTATACAAAACAATAGTAGATTTAAACGAAAATGTATGGAATGGTAAAGCCTTAGACTACAAAACACAAAAATTAATAGCAATAGGAATAGCAGCATCCAACAACGACAACGGCTCAATAAAAAAACAAATGACAAGTGCAAAAAAAGAACTTAATGTAACAAAAGATGAAATATTTGATGTATTAAAAATAGTACTTCTAACATCAGGAATGCCACCATTCACAAACTCAGTAAGAATATTAAACGAAGTTTATAACGAATAAAAAAAATTTTAATAATATAAAACAACCTTTTTTGGAAATCTATATGAAACCTGGACGTTTTGAAACATTTGCAGATGCAATAATAGCAATAGTTGTAACAATACTCATTTTAAAAATACCACAACCAGCAGAACCAACATTAACTGCAATCTGGAATTTACGCATAATGTATATTGCATACATTATAAGCTTCCTAATATTATTCAATGCATGGTATTCTAACCATAACTTATTCCAACTTGTTGAAAATATTGACAATTTAACAATATGGTTAAATGGAGCATTATTATTTGTATTCTCACTTTTACCATACTTCACAATATGGTTAGCAAGAAATGTTAACTCAATTCCAGCAGAAACAATGTTCGGTTTAATATTCATTTCCGCTGCAATTTTAAGTAATCTATCAGTTTACACATTATTCAGAAGCGATCCATACAATAAAAAATTAGAAGTATATGAAAATGCAAACAAATGGATGATTATACCATTAATATTCCAGATTATAGGTTTCATAATAACATACACAATGTTTGCACAAGGAATATATATGATGTGTTTTGTTTCAATGATAATTTGGATAATTTTTGCTAGAAGAGATAGGATAAAATGTGATGAAATATGAATTCTGAACGTTTCGAAGCTTTTATAGATGCAGTACTTGCAATTATCATAACAATAATAGTACTAGAAATACCTTTAGCATCAACAGGTACATGGTCTTCTCTTTTTGAAATAAAATTGGATTTTATAATTTATGCTATAAGTTTCATTGTATGTTTTAGCTTTTGGAACTTCCATCAAAAAATTTTTTCCATAGTAAATAAAATTGATACTAAAGTAATTTGGATAGATGGAATATCACTATTAATCTTATCATTTTTACCATATTTAACAATGTTTGTAGCTAATAACTTCAATTCTTTAATCCCACAAGCATTATATGGTTTAGAATATATTTTTGTCACTATATTAACAACTATTTCTGGAAGGGTACTTAAAAACATTGATAAAGGAAATATTGCATTACAAATAGGTTTAGATTTAAAAATAAAACCTTCAATATCTCTCATAATTATTGCAATAGGATATGTAATTGGATTTGTATTTTATCCACCTGCAATTATTTTTGCATGTTTATTTTCACTGTTTTTCACAACACCAATAAGCATGCTAATTAAAAGAATTAAAAATAATTAAATGAGTTATATTCTATTAAATTAAATATTAAAGAAAAAATAGGTAAATTTTAGGAGTTTCTACTCATTTTTCGAAAAAAAAAAGAATAAAAAAAGAATAAAAAAGATAAATTGGAGAATATTTTTTTTAGTATACTGTGATTGTATTTTGACTAGTAGACGGTTGATATATGCTCGTTCCAGCATATGCACAATATCCAGTATATTCTCCAGGTGCTAAATTAATAGCTAAATTAAATATGCCTTTATAATCTGTTACTACATCATATGTTTTACTCGCCCCACTACTTAAACGTGTTAAAGTAACTGCTATATGATGTCCTGCAATTACATTACCATTAACACTAGTTAATGTGCCTGTGAAACTTTTACCTGCACCATAAGGCTCTACAAATTTTTCTGTAGTAATTATTGTAACAGTTCGTGTATCATTTGCACTGGTTACTTGAATATCTGCACTAGCATTTGAACTTAAATATTTCCAATTATTAAACTCTAATCCAGGATATTCAACTTCAGCACTATATAATCCTGGTGCTAAATTAATTTGTAAACTAAACTCTCCTTTATAATCTGTTACTACATCATACACCTTATTAGCTCCAGAGGATAATCTTGTAAGTTTTAAATTAAGATGTTGTCCTATAATTGGACTTCCATCAGCATTTAATAAGTATCCTTTAAAATCATCAGATGTACCATAAACTTTAGTTAAATTAGTAACATTAAGTTCTGTTTCAACAAGACCAATTGCAAATTCAGCAACATAACTTGTATCTGTTTGATTATTATAAGTAGCTGTAACTTCATAATATCCAAAATCAGGTGTTTTAATATTTAATGTTGCAATTCCATTTTCCACTTCACTTTGATAATCTGTACCATTAATTTTTAATGTAACATTACCACTATTAACTTTTGTACCATTTAGATAACTTACATTAACAATAATATTAACATTGGAGTTTGATGGATAAACAAGATCTCCAATACTTATAATCACAGTTTCATTAACTTTATCTCCTACTGTAGCATATCCTATGCCTGTATAATCTTTATAAGTTCCAATAATACTATATACTCCACTTGTTTTAGGTAATGTTAATTCTACATTTGCAACACCATTAACAACACTACAATTTATTGTTTCTTTATTAAATAAAACACTAATATTTCCATTTTGAGCAATACCATTTGAATTATAAACAGTTACAGGAACAATAACTTTTTCATTAACACTTCCACTCACATTAGAAACAGTTATAATAATAGTCACCACAGGTGCTGGTGGAATGTAAGGCTGATTAACTGTTAAATCAAGGCTTAAAACCATATCATCTATTTTAGCAGTTTCAGTGTAATGTCCACTACTTGTTGTTGGGAAATTAAGATTTGTTGAACCAATAAATTTAGAACTTCCTTTATATCCTCCAGAATAACTTACAGTTGAAGTAGGTAGACAAACTGAAGCTGGAGAAAAAGTATCTGTTGCATCATTATAAACAGTGTTTAAACTAGTAGTTAATATTAAACTCTCTCCAACATCAACGGTATATTTAGTTGTTGTGAAATTCATAACAAACCAATTATTTGCTTTAACATAATCAGTTTTATCATAAACACGTTTATTATAATCTTCACTATCAAATGGAGTGTTATTTCCCCACCAATTATTATCAATTTCTATGTTAACATTGTTTAGTGAGTAAATATCATTTCCTTCTGTTGCTGTATTATTAGTTATTATAGAATTTGAAATATTTAAATAGGAATTAGGAGTGCTTGTAAAGTATATAAAACCTCCATTTCCAGTTGCAAGATTATCTCTAAGTGTAGAGTTAAATATTGTTACATTACTATTTTCTGAGTTAATTGCCCCACCATTTTCAGATTTATGTTTTGTTATAGTAATATTATTCAGTATTAAGTTACTGTTAGTTAGTGTAAATAGTTTTGCAGTGTTTAATCCATTTAATGCATGTCCGTTACCATTTATTTTTAAATTTTTATTTATTTCTATTCCATTAATTGGATAATCTAAATCTTTTGTTTTACTATAAGTGTAGTCTTTTGTTAGATTTATTTCATCTATGTTATTTTCAATTGCATATCTTATTAATCTCCAAAGGCTTGAATAAGTATTATCTGAAATTGCATTTGTAGTATTAGTGATTGCAGTATAGTATGTGTCATTATAGTGTGTAAATTCTAATTTAGTTCCTGTAAGAGGTGTGTATGTTACAGTACCATAAATATCTGTTGTTAATGTAGTGTTTGTTAGGATATTGTTATTATTGTATGTAAGTGCATTTACTTTTTGATTATATTCTCTTTGGTCTTGATATAATAATGCACCATCGTTTGAGTTTTCTGCACCTAATACAGGGTTTGTTCCATCAATTAGTATATTATTAACATCTTTATTATTATATATTCCATTTAATATGTTATTTCCACCAATTAAGGTTGCATTATATTGTATTCCGCTTGTTGTTATGATTAATGCTTGGGATTTTGCTTGATTTTCTGTTAAGATTATATTGTTTATGTTTGTGTTTTCTCCGTTATTGTATATTCCTGATCCAATTTCTGCAGTGTTAAATTCAAATATGGTGTTTGTAAGTTGGATATTATTTTTATTTATATATATTGCTCCTCCACTTGTTGTTGCACTATTGTTTGTGAAGTTTGCATTTGTTATATTTGTATTTGCTCCATTTAAGACTAGTGCTCCTCCATTGTTCGCAGTATTTCCTGTGAAGTTTGTATTTGTTATATTTCCGTTTGCTCCTCCCCAGTATATTGCTCCTCCATTACTTTCTGCGAAGTTATTGTTTAATATACTATTTGATATTGTTCCGTATGCATTGTTCCAGAAGATTCCTCCTCCGTTTGCTGCTGCATAATTGTTTGTGAATTTGGAATTATATACATAATTATTATTTGCTACACAAGCTAGTCCACCTCCACGTGTTGCTGTGTTATTTGTGAAGTTTGAATTTGTTATGTTGGTTTTACTGTTGAAATTTGCTATTCCTCCTCCAACATCTGATGCATAATTTTTTTCAAAGTTACAGAAGTTTATTATTGCAGTATAAGTTGAGCCTGTAAGGTATATTGCTCCACCACGTGATGTTGCTGTGTTATTTGTGAAATTATTGTTGGTTATATTGTAGGCATCACCGGATTCTATGTTTATTGCTCCTCCATTTGTTGTTGCTGTGTTATTGTCAAATGTGTTGTTTTCAATAATTCCTGTTATCATGAAAACATTGATTCCTCCTCCATTTATGGAAGCGGTGTTGTTTATGAATTGGGAGTTTGTAATATATGCAATCATTTTGGTAGTGGATTTACTTCCAAGTAGTATTGCTCCTCCAGTTTCTTTTGCATAGTTTTTTATGAATAGGTTATTATCTGCTTTGAAATTGTTACTTACTACTGCTTGTATTGCTCCTCCATCTATTGTTGCGGTGTTGTTTATGAATGTGCTGTTTAGGATTGTTCCATCATCTCCATAGTACCAGAGTACTGCTCCTCCTTCATTTGCGGTGTTGTTTATGAATGTGCTGTTTATGATGGTTCCATTTCCTTTTAGTCCCCAGTAGTATGCTCCACCTGTTAATGCATTGTTTTTTATGAATGTTGAGTCGATTACTGTTCCATTTCCGTTATTTAATCCCCAGAAAATTCCTCCTCCATTTGTTGTTGCTGTGTTGTTTATGAATGTGCTGTTTATTACTAGTCCATTTTTCAGTGCTGACCAATCAACTGCTCCTCCATTTGTTGTTGCAGTGTTATTGGTGAAGGTTGTATTATCTATTAGTCCATTTATTCCAGACCAAGAGACTGCTCCTCCACTTCCTGTTGCATGATTGTCATTAAATATTGAATTTGTAAGAATTCCGTATGCTGCCCAGTCCCAGGATAGAGCTCCTCCATTGCTTGCATTATTGTCTATGAATGTGGTTGAGTTTATTATTCCGTACATTCCTGTCCAACTTACTGCCCCTCCATTATCTGCAAGGTTATGTTTAAATGT
Organism: uncultured Methanobacteriaceae archaeon; assembly: GCA_964547125.1. Lineage (GTDB taxonomy): Archaea > Methanobacteriota > Methanobacteria > Methanobacteriales > Methanobacteriaceae > Methanobrevibacter_A. The sequence continues at coordinate 32,510 of CAZJLS010000004.1, forward strand.
GCTGTTTATTATTTGTCCGTTTTCTCCTTCCCAGTTTATTGCTCCTCCACTGAGTGCTGTGTTATTTTCAAATAAACTATTGTTTATTATTCCATTTGTCCCTATCCAATAGATTGTTCCTCCATTTTCACTACTTGTTCCGTTTATGAATGTTATGTTATTTATTATTACATTGTCTCCAGTTATTTTGAATATTCTTGCTAAGTTAAGTCCATTTATTAGGGTTTGATTTCCGTTTATTTTTATTTGTTTATCTATTATTACTCCATCAATATATGCTGTGTCAAATATTGTGCTGTAGGTGTAGTTTTGTGTTAGGTTTAATTCTTCTCCATCAGGTGTTGCATCTATTAATCCTTGCAGTGCTGTAAAAGTGTTTTTTGGTTCGAAACTAGCAAGGTATACTATTTGGTTGTCTACTGTGGCGGAAATTATTAAGTCCTCTGCATTTGCAGGGTAAGTGTATGTTGTATCTGCTTGTTTATTTATGGTGGTACTTTCGGGATTTACTGTTCCTTTTGTTACATTGAATGTTACAACTCTATCTGGAATATTTCCAGTAAATTCGGTTTGTTTATTGTTTGTATTGTTGTACAATGTGTTTAAGCTTGCAGTTAATATTATGTCTCCGCCTTCAGTTACAAATTCTCCAGTTTTTGTTAATTTTAGTATAATCCATGTTTCTGGTATTAATTCTGGTATAAATTCGGTGAAATATTTGAATTTTGGTTTGTTTTCTCCCCACCAGTTTTCATTTAGGTTTATATTTGAAATTGAATTTGCAAATGTTCCTATTCCTGTATTTTCATACCAATCAGTGTTGTTTACTATGATGTTTTGTGTTATGTTTATATTACTTGCATCTCCTGCAAGGCAGATTGCTCCTCCTGTATCTGCTCCGTTTTCAACAAATGTGTTACCTGTTACTTGTCCGTTAGTAAAGTCAAATAGGTGTAATGCTCCTCCACATATTCCTGCAGTATTATTGGTGAATGTGGAGTTTGTAATGTTACTATTTATACTGATGGTGTAGATTGTTCCACCATAGTATGTTGCATGATTATGGGTGAATGTGCTATTTATGATGTTTATATAATGATTGTTAAAGTATATTGCTCCTCCATCTTTTTCTGCATTGTTATTGGTGAATGTTGCATTTATTATATTTAAATTAGCACCATTTGAGTATATTGCCCCTCCATTGAAAGATGTGCTGTTTGATATTTCTGTGTTGTTTATTATTCCGTTTGCTCCATCCCAGTATATTGCTCCTCCATTAACTGAATTGTATCCGTTAATTATGGTTAAATTATTTATTTTTATATTGTTTGCAGTTATGTTGAATATTCTTGCTTTATTAAGTCCATTTATTGTGTATCCGTTTCCATTAATGTTTATTTCTTTATTTATTATTATTCCATTAAGATATGGTAGATCTTTATTTATGTTGAATGTGTAATTTTTTGTTAAGTTTAATTCATTTCCAGTTAAATCTTCAATAATTTGATTTAATTCAGTGAAACTGTCTTGATTATCAATATTGGTTAGTGTTAATGTTTGATTGTCTATTGTTGCATTTACAATTATAATGTCTTTTGCAGGATAGGTGTAAGTTGTTGAGGTGGTGTTAGTAAATGTTACACTTTTTGGATTTAGAGAACCAGTATTTGCATTGTAATTTACAGTTCTATTTATTAAATATTCATAAAATTCTGAATATTTTTGACTTGTTTTATTATATGTGGTGTTTAAACTTACAGTTAGTATGTTTTCTCCACCAGTAGTTATAAATTCATTATTTGTGGTGAAGTTCATTATTATCCATGTTTGTGGGGCAAAATTTGTTATGTATTGTTCGTAATATTTGAATTCAGGTGTATTTGTCCCCCACCAATTATTATTAATACTGTTTTCTTGGTTTACATTATTATCGGTATTTACGGAGTAGCCATGATAATCTTTATTGTTTAAAAATACATTATATTCAATTATATTTCTAGCTGAGGAATTAAAAAGACAAATTGCACCACCATAATCACCAGTATTATCTATGAATGTGTTTCCACTTATATTGTTTTCATTAGAGTTGTATATTTCGATAACTCCTCCTTGAAGTGCTGCAGTATTATTTATAAATGTACTGTTCAGTATTTGTCCGCTTTTTCCTCCCCAAAATATTGCTCCACCAGCATCTTCACCATTGTTATTTATGAATGTACAATTTATAATAGTTCCATAGTTTCCAATCCAGTAAATTGCTCCTCCACCAATTAATTCATAATTTATATATCCTGTATTGTAATTATAAGCATATTCATTAAATTCTATGAAATGGTTTTTTATAATGGTATTTTCTAGGGTGACTGAATCTGATTTTATATTGAATAAACGCATTGCATTATTACCATTTAGGGTATATCCATTACCATTTATAGTTAATTTTTTATTGATAACAATCCCAGTATATGTTATTTTACTATCAGTTCCACTATTATATGTGTAACTTTTATTTAATGTGATAGTATCTCCAGAATTAGCATTATCTATTAATGTTTTTAATTCTGTATATGTTCCGGTAACTGCATTTTGTGTTGGACTTTCATTTATGCTTGTTTCATGGTTTGTTTCATTTATATTATTAATACTTTCAGTATCTTCTGCATATGCTGTGTTTATACAAAATATTAATAATATAAATAGAGTTAATATTATAATTTTTTTCTTTGATTTCATTTTATTTTACATTCCATTAATTATTATACAATTAACTTTATATTTTTTATAATTAAATAGATTTTTTTTATTTTGTTTTATAGAAAGTATAATTTAAAAAATACTTTAAACCTTATATTTTCACTTTTTAGAAATTTATTTTTTTATAAAAAACTTTTATATTACACTTTATCTAAACTTATAACCATTATGGATTTATCAATTTATTTTGATTTTTTTACAATAATTTTTAATAATGGAGGCTTAAAAAATTCTCACTAAAAATAAAATTTTCATAATACTCTTCGCATTAACTGTACTCATAAGTTTAACCACAGTTTCTGCAGCAGATCATACAATAACAGAAGCTAATTATAATACATACTTCAATGATAATGGAGATTTAATCTCAACAAATGTAAATGATGGAGACACATTAGATTTAAGTGGAAACTTTAATAATAAAAATTTCACAATCAACAAACCATTACAAATAACAAGTAAAAACAATAATGCTAATTTAAACGACTGTACAATAATGATTAACAGCTTAGCATCAGGATCTAATGTAAGTAACATACACATATACCACACAGAATGGTATGGTATGGGAATCACACTTAATGGAAGTACAAATACTCACATATTCAACAATAGAATAGAATGCACAGAACATGGTGGAGTAGCATTAACACTCCTTCCAGGATCAAATAATAACTTAATAGAAAACAACATCCTAAACACAACTGAAACCAGTTGGGATGCATTCCACGAAACAGTAGCAATATTTGCAGCAAACTACAATACAATACAAAACAACATAATCTACTGTGCAGACGACAATGGAATATACTCATCAATATATGGAAGATCAGGCGGAGTTAAAAGTACAAACAACAAAGTCATAAACAACACAGTAATCTGTCAAGTAGACGAACCATCAGCATGGAACTATGGAATACAACTAATGGGAGATAACAACCTCATAGAAAACAACACAGTACTAAACTGCTTCCGTGGAATATCAACAACATCTGGAGAAAATAACATCATAAAAAATAATATTGTATCAAACACTATAGGAGATATGGCAATATACTCCACAACAAACTCCTTAATAGAAAACAATACAATAAACAACTGTGCAGCAGAAGTAGGAATATACACAGGATATAACACCACAGTTAAAAACAACAATGTCCAAACAACAGGAACATCTAAAGGAATAACAATTGGTGGAGGAAACAACCAAATAATAAACAACAACATAAACACAACCTCAGCACAAGCAATCTATGCAATAGGTTCATACTCTAACATATTAATAGACAACAACAACATAACAACCACCAATGGAATACCAATACAATTCAAAAAACAATCAAGCAAAAAATATGTATCAGATACAACAATAACAAACAACAATATCCAAACAAACTCAAAAGTCATTATAGATGCAGCAGAATCAAAATTACCATTCACACAAACCAACAACATCTATCCTGAAGGAGGAGTAATAATACCTCCAACAGACTCAAACACAAGCACAAATGGAACAGGATTTAATGGAAAAACATACAACATAACACCAGAAAACTATGATGAATTCTTCGACAGCACAGGAATAATAAGACCAAACAAACTAACGGACGGAGACACAGCATACTTTACAGGAGACTTCAACAACAAAATACTCACAATAAACAAAAGAATAAAAATAACAGGAGATAACCCAACATTTACAAACACCACATTCAGAATATTGGAAACAGGATGTCTAATAGAAAACCTTACAATAAACAACGAAGGAACAAACCAATGGGGAATCTATGTATCCACAGCAAACAACATAACAATCCAAAACAATAAAATCAATGTAACAGACACAAATACAGCATACGCAATATACATACTAGATTCAGAAAACTCAATCATAAAAGACAACATACTAACATCTAGTGGAGACTACTTAACATACACAGTACTCGGATATGAAGTAAACAACCTAAATATAACAAACAACAAAATAAACACAATAGCAACAGGCGAATACTACAACTTCTCAAGCAGCCAATGTATAGATGGAGTAAGAGACGTACCAGAAATCTACAGAACATATGGAATACTAACAATATATGCAAGTAACACAAACATCAACAATAACAATGTAACAGCAACAAGTAAAATAACAAAAACAGATTTAGACTCAACCAACTCAATAGTAGGAATAGACATCTACTACGAAGCATACAACAACACAGTAAACAACAACATAGTAAACATCAATGCAAAAGACTCATACCTCTACGGAGTAGGAGTACTTGGAAGCGAAATGGGATCAACCACAACCAAAGCAGACAACAACAAATTCCAAAACAACATAATAAACATAAACGGAACATATTTTGCAACAGGAATAATAGCAGGAGATGAATCATACAACACACTAATGAAAAACAACACAATAAACCTAAAAGCAGAAGAATTCACATATGGACTAACATTCGAACAATCACAAAACACCCAAGCAGAATACAACACCATAAACTCACAAGCAAACGCAAACTACCTAATAGAACTATTCCAATCCAGCAACAACAACATAAACAACAACAATTTATATGCTACAGGAACAAACTCATATGGGATAGCAGGACTACAATCCAGCAACAACATAATAAAAAACAACAATATAACAGCTTACCAAAGCACAAATACATCACCAGCAATAATAAGACACTCAGACACAATAAAACCAGGAACAAACGGAATATACTTCACTTCAGAATCAACTGACAACACCATAACAGAAAACAAAATAATAACAAATGCAACTTACACAATAAACCTAATAAACAGTACAGCAAAAGTATACAACAACCAACTCAAATCAGAAAACTACACAGGAGACAACTCAGTAAATCCAAACAATGAAAATGTATACAACAACACAGGAATAGATGATAAAAACACAAACTTACATTTAAACCCACTAGTAAAAGCATACGGAACAGATGATAAACTAACAGGAACACTAACAGATGGCCAAGGAAAAGCATTAATCGGACACCACGTATCTGTCACATTAACAAGACAATCCTCAGGAGCAAGTAAAACTTATGATGTAGTAACAGACTACACAGGAACATTCATGCTACCAATCAACCTAGCAGTAGGAACATACCTATCAGTTGCAAACTACACTGGAGTACAAGGATACAAGTCATCTACATCAAACATAGCATTTATAGAAGTTACAAAAGAAATAAGTAACAAAACTGTAACTGTATTAACTGCAGATGCATTTGTTGAACCATATGGTGCAGGAAAAAGCTTCACAGGATCACTTAAAGACATAAATGGAACTCCATTAATGGGACACCACGTTAGTGTAAAACTAACAAGATTATCCTCAGGAGCAAGTAAAACTTATGATGTAGTAACTGACTACACAGGAACATTCCAATTAGCTATTAACTTAGCACGAGGAGAATACATAGGTGAGTGTACTTACACTGGAACAAGTATTTATCAAGAAAGTTCCGCTTATAATACAATTACAGTATACTAATTTTTCTCCTTTTCCTCTTTTTCTTTTCTTTTTTTTTATTTTCATATGAAAGTTAGTCTTCTAGGACTAAGTTTTTTAAAAAATTAAAAAGTTAGTCATGTATGACTAACTTTTTAAATCTATTGGAAAGTTAGTCTTCTAGGACTAAGTTTTTTAAAAATTTAAAAAGTTAGTCTTATAAAACTTAAAATATATAATATTAATATGGTTCAAAGAAATTTGTATATGGAACAAATTATTCCTTTAATAAATAATGATTTAATTAAAGTAATTACGGGTATTAGAAGATGCGGTAAATCATATATGCTTAATTTATTAAAAGAAGAACTTATTAATAGGGGAGTTAAAGAATATAATATTATTTTAATTAATTTTGATAGTACGAAGTATAATAATATCCAAAACAATAGAGAACTTGACAAAATAGTTAAAAAATTAATAAAAAATAAAAAAGACAAAGTATACTTATTTTTTGATGAAATTCAAAATGTTAAAAAATGGGAACAATCAATTGTAGGATATAAAATAGATTATGACTGTGATATTTATATAACTGGTTCAAATTCAAATTTATTATCTGGAGAATTATCAACTCATTTAACAGGTAGATATATGGAAATTAAAATGTATCCATTTTCTTATCAAGAATTTCTAGATTATAAACAAGAAGAAAGCAATTCAAAATTATTTGATGAATACATCCAATATGGGGGTATGCCACAAATCTTCCAAATTGATAAAAATCAGAAAATAAAATATTTAGAAGATTTATTTAACTCAATAATTTACAAAGACATAATAAAAAGATACCCGATTAAAGATATTGATATCTTAGAGAGATTAACAACATTTATTTTTGATAATGTTGGACAAATATTCTCAGCTTCAAGCATTATGAAATTTTATAAAGAAGAAATGAATATTAAAATTTCAAATAAAACGATATCAAATTATTTAAAATATTTAGAAAATGCTTGTTTGATAAAAAAGGTTAAAAGAGAAGACTTGGAAGGTAAAAATATACTAAAATTCAATGAAAAATATTATATATCAGACCATGGATTTTGTGAAATTAAAACAAAAGGAAATTTTGCAAATATTGGTAGAATAATCGAAAATATTGTTTATTTTGAGTTTTTAAGAAGAGGTTGGGAAATCACAATAGGAAAAACAAATGATTTTGAAATCGACTTTGTATGTAAGAAACACAATTCAATTATATATGTTCAAGTAGCTTATGTTTTGGAAACAGAAAATACAATTAATAGGGAATTTAGACCTTTACTTAAAATTAATGATAATTATCCAAAGTATGTGATTTCAATGGACCAATTTGACAGGTCTTTTGATGGAATAAAACATCTCAAATTAATAGATTTTTTATTAAATCCTAATTTAATTGATATATAAGGAATCTTATCCATTTACCTATTTTTTGTAATATTTTTTCTTTAGTAATTATTATTAATTTTTTCATCTTCATTTTTTTCTAAACTATATTTTTTTCAATTTTAATTTAATTTTATCAAATAATAGATACTTTTTTATATATATTAATATAAAAGTTAAAAATAATTGACTTTTATGGAGGTGAAAAAATTGGAAAAAAGCAAGAATATACTACTAATAATACTCTTAACACTTACATTAACATTATGTATAAGTGCTGTATCTGCAGAAACAGACACACAAGATGTACAAAATGATACAACAATAATCCCGACACTAACAGCAACATCATCACCAAACAACCCATCAACAATATTCTACGCTTATGATGTGTATAATGAAAGTGCAAACACATATTCAGAAGAAGGATTCCTAGTATCAAATGTAAGCTTCCAAATTTTAGACTCAAACGATAATATACTACTAGAAGGAACAACAGATAAATATGGAACGTTCTCAACAAACAGTTTAAACTATGGAACATACAAACTCAACGCACAATACTTAACATATAAACCAATAACAAAAGAATTTAAAGTTGAATCACTTGTAAATGAGATTGAAGTTAAATTCATTCCAGATATCTGTTTATTAGTTAGTTACTCATCACACAGTGAAAAAGTTAACATATTAACTAACCTTTCAAGAAGAGTATACTATATCGACACATTCCCATATGAGCCAGAAAAAGAATGGTTACTAGAATATGCAAACTACATACAATTAGATATGTTTGCAGAAGGATCATACAATTTTGATAAAAACATAATTGTAGACTCACCTGCAAATGATAACTACAAAATTGCATACACATTTGGAGTCTACAACGAATCAATGATTAATCTTGCAGACCTACATTTCATAGGTGCAAACGAATCCAATAACACTCCAAACACAATAGAAAACACTTACATCGGTTCATACTTCCAAGCATTTGACATAAACAACATGGATGTTTTATATGAAAATATGAGAAATTTATATGATTATATTCTATACCTTTTAGGAGATAATCAAATAAATCCAGTACTAAATGCTACAAGAACACCATTAGTTGATGCATCACTTGGAATATACCACCCAGACCTTGGTAAAATATGCTTCCAACCAGACCAAACATTAGTTAACTCATGGATTCTTCAAGATCCAGGTTATGATAAAGATGGAGTAGGAAGTTTAAACTGGATGTATGTTGAATATGCAGAATGGCAAACAATACACTCCAATCCATTAGATTTATACAATACATTCAATCAATGGTATGAAACCAACAAATCAGAATTAACAAATTCATATGTAGTAATTGTAAGCTATTATCCTGGAGGTAATCTAGTAGATGCAATGATTAGAAAATACGAAGCAAACAACCGTAGTGTTTTCAACTTATATCAAAGTGTCACATCACCATCAATCGCATCAGTACTAGCATTAATAGCAAATAGTACAAAAAGAGGAATAGTCATGGTTGATTCCTTATACGATTGGTCACTAGACTATGAAAACTCAGGTAATGGTGGAGCAATAAAAGAATACACTCAAATCAATACAGAAATCATTAAAACAATATACGGTGTCAGCAAAAACAGTTACATAAGTGAATATGGTCCACAAGCAGAATGGACCTATGCAGTATCTATACCAAGCTTCGAAGGAGTATTCGGAGCAGTACTATGTAGTTACACAAACGAAAACGGTACTGAAATAGTTATAGAAAGCGGAGTTGACCAGATAGTAGAAAACTCACTTGGATGGATTAATCTCAAAGAAAAAACAAATGCAGATAAAAAAATCGCAATTATCCTATGGGATTACCCACCAGGTAAAGGACATATTGGAGCATCATATTTAGACCTTTTCTCAAGCATACATGACCTTCTAATAGAATTATCTGCTAAAGGTTATGATATTGGAATGGATGTAGAAGACATACCAAACATCACAGAATTATACACCTTACTTTCTGAAGCAGGTAACAAAGGAACATATGCTCAAGGTTTACTAAACCAATATGTTGAAAAGAACTTCGACACTCTCCTAGCTAACCATCAATTAATAGATAAAGAAGAATTCTTAACATACTTCAACATGTTAAGCGAAACATTACAACAAGAATTAATTGATTACTGGGGAGAAGGCCTAGGAATAAGTATGGTTTATAATAACACATACATAGTTGTACCTGGAGTAATATTCGGTAATGTATTAATAACATACCAACCTAGTAGAGGATGGGATGCAGTAAAAGATTATCACAGTGCATATTTACCACCTCCTCAAGATTACGTTGCGTTCTACAAATGGTTAAAATACAATTACCAAGCAGATGCATTAATAAATCTTGGAACTCATGGAACACTAGAATTCTTACCTGGAAGACCAATAGGTCTACAAGAAGACGATTGGCCATTCGCATTAACTAATATTCCAACAATATATCCATATATTGTATCAAACCCTGGAGAAGCAATGGTTGCAAGAGAAAGAATTGCAGCATTACTCGTAACACACATGACTCCAGCAACAGTTTTATCCGAATTATACGGAAATCTAACAACATTAATAAACTACATATCAAACTATGATAATGCAGTTAAAGCAAACGCAACAGAACTAGCAGCATCATATGAAGAACTAATACTCAGCATGTCAGCACAACTCGGATACGAACAACCAAGAGAAGGTCAAGACTTCAACAACTGGTTAGACGAACTACATGAAAGCCTTGAAGACTTATCAAATGATATAGTAACAATAGGATTACATACAATAGGTGTAGGTCTAACAGGAGAAGAATTAATTCAAGAATTAATAACAATAATAGCTTCAAGAACCAGCATCTACGACTACATACTATGGAAAGTCGCCCCAGAACTTCAAACTAAAGGCATAGGATACTATGATATCCTACACGACTACCACTATGCAAACGAAGTAGACTTATCTCAAGCATTACTTACAAATATTATTACAGATTTAGTTAGTGGAAACTACACATTCACAAGCCTTTTAACAAAATACAACATTTCAAACTATGAAAAAGATATTGTAGAATGTTTACTTTTTGCAAACGAAACTATGGGATATTTAAGTAATAATACAGAATGGGACTCAATACTAACAGCATTAGAAGGAGGATATGTTCTTCCAAATTTAATAGCAGACCCATCATACTCAGATAGTTTACCAACAGGTAGAGACCCTTATGCATACGATACAACTAAAATGCCAAGTAAAGCAGCATGGGAAACAGCAAAAGATATTAATGAAAATCTTTTAGTTAAATACTACGAAGAACATGGAGAATTCCCAGAATTAGTCGGTTTAATTATGTGGGGTACAGAACTCCTACGTACTGAAGGTATTGGTATTGCACAATTCTTAAATCTTTTAGGTGTAACTCCAGTTTGGAGTCAATCAGATAAAGTTATTGGAATAAAATTAATGCCACTCGAATCATTAACTGTAACTTTATCAAATGGTACAGTTGTACAACGCCCACGTATCGATGTATATGCAAGTATTGTAACTCAAAATGCTGATTGGATTAGTTGGATGGTTAACGCAGTTCAAATGGTATTCAATCAAACACCAGATGAAGATGCAACAGTCAATATGGTTAAAAAACACTATGCAGAAAACCCATCATTAGACCGTTTATTCGGTTTACAGGGAGCAGTACTTGAAGGTACAGGAATGTCAGATTTCATACCTAATACAAATGCATGGCAAAACGATACAGATGTTTCAGCAACATTAGCAAGCATATATCTTTCAAGAGTTTCCTATGCATGGTCTGTTGATAGTAGTGGTAAAATCACTGTCAATAAAAAAACTAGTGACTATGAATATTTACTTAAAAGTGTGGATGTTATAAGTCAAAACATTGATAGTACATGGAGATTCTTAGATTCAGATGATTACTATGATTGGTTTGGTGGAATGCTCGGAGCATCACAATATCTTGGAGGCAGACCAGACACAGCAGTTATGGATATTCGTAACAAAAACGATATTATAAACCGTGACCTTGGTGAAGAATTAGAATTTGAAATACGTTCAACAACATTAAACCCTAAAGTTCGTGATTCATTACTTGGAGATAATCCTTCTGGATGGCAAACATATGCAACAAGATATGATTTCTTATTTGGTTTTGAAACAGTAGCTCAACAAAACGGATTAAACGGTGATTTAGTTAACTTAGTATCAAATCAAATGTATGAAGCTCTTGGACAAAATGCAATATATATGGGTGAAATAGCAAATGCAGATTATAAAGCAGTGTCTTTCCAAACATCTGCAGCTTGGATGATTTATTCATATTCTCAAGGATATTGGACTACAAGTAAAGAAACTATCACTGAATTAACAAATAGTTATGTTCAATCTGTTGTTCAATATGGTTTTGCATGTTGTCACCATACTTGTGCTAATCTAGAGTTTAATAAAATGCTTATGCAATTATCTTCTCTTGATCCTAGTGTTAAACAACAATTTTCAGATATTTATCAGCAAGCTATGTTAAGTGAACCTGTTTATAGTAATTCAAGTCAAAATGTACCTCAACCTAGTGATGATTCTGGTAGTACTGATCAAGGTGATGTGCCTCAAACTGATTCAAATTCTGCTAATTCTGCATCTGGTGGTTCTTCCAGTGCAGGTGAACAGGATTCTTCAGATTCAAATAGTGATTCTGGAGCAAGTAGTGATTCTGGTGAAGATAGTGGAGACACTTATGAAGTTTCTACTGCTTCCCAACAGTCTAATCCTCAGTCTGAAGGTTCTATGCCAGTTCTAGTTATTGCTAGTATTGTTGTTGTATTATTGATTTTTGGATTTGGTTATGCTCGTTCCAGTTATGCTGGTGGTAAGTCTAAAGATGATAATGTGGATGATTTGGACGATGGGGATTACTAATTAAAATTTAAACTTTTATTTTTTTCCTTTATTCTTTTTTTTAAGGAATTTTCACTTTTTTTATTTTTTTTCCAATATTCTTATATAATAAAATAAACTAAATTTATATTTATATAATTCAATTGAATTTTATATAATTTTTTTTAGGAGATTATGTTTATTTATGGCTGTCTTTGATATATTATGGCAAATTGGAATAATTTCTTCTATAATTGTATTTGGAGTTAAAATAGGTTTAGCTTCAGGTTTAGCTAACTTACCTAAAAAATATTTGGCGGCTATTTGTGCAAGTTATGGTGTAGGTGTTCTAGCTTTATCTAGAATTGCATCTGATTATTCTGATCAATTAGTTAATATGATTTACACATATAATTCTGGTTTTTTTATTATTATGGCCGTTATTATGATAGTTGCAGGTATGCTCACAATTCGTGAATGGAAAACACATAATAAGAATACTACTACTGCAACATGTATGGTTGTTATAGCTCCATGTCCATGTTGTTTTGGTGTTATTATTGCAACTATATTGCTTGTAGCACCTACTGTAAGTATGAGTGTTTTTAGTTTAAGTCAATATGTTGCATTAGCATTAGTTTTAACAATTGCGATAACTTATTTTGCAGCAAATACTATTATTAAATTCACAAAAAAACCATATCCTATAATTTTAGGTAATTTTGAACTATTTTTAGGAGTGTATTTTTTACTTTCTGCAATTCTTTTACCGAATATTGCTAATGTTTTAGGAAGACATTTAGGTTATGTTCAAATACAATCCACAACTGGTTTGTTATTATTTGTTCTTTTTGCTATTATTTTAATGATTGTAGGAGTTATATGGACTAAAAAAAAGAGTTTATTTAGTTAAAGATAAAAAATTTTAAAGGTGTAAATAATTTATGGTTACTAGTATTCCTGGAAGTGAATTTTTAACAAGTGCTTTAGATGTTATAGCACAAAGTTTATTAATTCCAGATATTGTTTTTTTATTAATTTTTGCAGTAGTTTCTGTTATTATTCTTGGGGGTTTAATATCAGAGTATACTTCTCGTAAAAAGATTCCTATGAAAAGTATTAGGGAATTAATTTATGATATTTCTGATTCAGAATCTGTTGATGGGATGATTGATGTTATTAAGGGTTCTATTTTGCCCGTATCTCAAAAGAAAATACTTAGAAGAATTGCTGAGTCTGGTTCTTTGTCTTATAAATCTCGTATTGCGCTTGCTCGTAAATTTGTTGATAAGGAAGAAGATAAAATTGCAAAAACTTTGGAGAGAACTGATATTATTACTCGTATTGGACCTACACTTGGTTTGATGGGTACTTTGATTCCTATGGGTCCGGGTCTTGCAGCATTAGGTACTGGGGATGTTACTACTTTGTCTCAAGCTATTATTGTTGCATTTAATACTACTGTTGTAGGTATTGGTTCTGGTGCTTTAGCTTATTTTGTTTCTAAAGTTCGTAGACGATGGTATGATGATTATTTATCTAATTTAGATGCTCTTTCTGATGTTGTATTGGATAAGGTTAATGAATTTTCAAATAATTCGTCTGCTGAGGAATGATTTTTTATGGTTAGAAGAAGTAGTCGTAGGAAGTTTAATGATCATGAAGAAGATCCGATGGCGGGAGTTGGTAATTTAGTTGATGCTATGTTAGTTATTGCAGTTGGTCTTTTAGTGTTTATTGTTTTGAGTTGGAATATGCAGGATGTTGTTTTTAATGAGGATTTGACTCAAGAAGAGAAATCTGAGGCTATGGGTGCTATGCAGAAGGTTGTTCAAATTGATCAAGGTCAACAATTAAATGATACTCCGGATATGAGTAATGCGTCTGGTCAAGGTTACACTGAGATGGGTAAGGTTTATAGGGATCCTAGTTCGGGTAGGTTGATTATGGTTGAGAATACTCTTAGAGTATTCTATTAATTTTTTCATCTTTTTTTATTCTTTATTTATTATATTAATGGGAATTATCCTTGTTATTTTTACTTTTTTTTATTAGATTTTTACTTATGAGTTAAGTTGTTGGGGAAATGTTTATATGTCATATAAAACAAATTTTTAGGTATACCTAAAAAGTTTGTTATTTTTTTTAGAATTTTCCTTTAAAAAATAAAAAAATTTTTGTTTAAAAATATTTTTTTTCATTCAAAGTCATAAACTTTGAATTTTTATTCATCGGCTTTTATTTTTAAATAAAATTATAATCTACCTTTTTAAAGTATAAAAAATTCTAAAATTAAATAAATCAATTTTTTAGAGTATATTAAAAGATAAAAAAATAGTATAGTTTTAAAAATCTTATGAAAGTTTTTCTTTTTACTGAGTTACTAATATTTTTTCATAATATTAATTTTAGTAATGAAAAATTAATATGCTACAATAAAAATCCACTTTCTTTAGGTTTTAAATTACAACATACTATTTTTCTATTCTTTTAAAAAGTTTTTTTATTAATTTATACTTAAAATTAATATTTATTCGAAAAAAATTAATATTTGAATTAAGTATTTAAATGAAGTAATAAAGATATTTCTATGTATTGGAAAAAAGAATATAATTTTTTAAGAATATTTTATTCTTTTTAATTATAATAAATCCTTAAAAAAATATAGAGTTACTACAAAAAAAAATAAAATTTATTATAAATAAATTTCATTTATTCTTTTTTCCAACTTTTAATATTAAAAACCTTTTTTTATAATTTAAAATAATTTTCACTACAAAAATAAACAAAAATTCATTGATAAAAACAACAAGTAATTCTAAAAAATATAAAAATAATCAATGATAAAACAAAAATAAATCACATTCTACATAAAAACATAAAAACAAAACAAATAGATACACACCAAAAAGATAAAAATAAAGAAAAAAATTAAATTACTATAAATCTAAATAATACAAAACATCCTCAACACTATCAGCTACAAAAAATA
>CAZJLS010000005.1:0-48065 GCA_964547125.1 uncultured Methanobacteriaceae archaeon
ACATCCATCATGACTCCACCTTTAGTCATTTTAGCAAATCCTTCTTTTAATACATCTGTTCCTTTTTTCATGATTTTTTAAATCTCCTAATAAATTTATTGAAAAGTAAAAAAATAGGGGCATAATTATTATAGTGAAATTTATGTTAAAAGTATTATTTATAAAGTACTATGAAAAAAAATAATATGCAATTAAGAGGTAAAAATATTTTATCTAATCTATTACCATTTACGTTTAGATATTGCTTTTAAACGCTTTTTTTCTAAGTCTTTATATTCTTTACTTTTAAATATATTTTTTTGTCTGTCTGTTCCACTACCTTCATTAGGCATTAATGTTACTAATGTTATTGTATTATCTTCACATGCAAATATCACACGTATTTCTGTGTATCTTTTTGTATCTGGTGCTTTAAATATTACTTCATATTGATTATTTCCAGATTTATCCCATCTTAATGGTTCTTCATACATTACAGTATCTACAATAAATTCCCTACTTATTCCATTATCTTGTAATCTTTGATTAAAATGTGTTGTTTCAAATATCCAATCAATATTTTTTGTATCTCCTACAATAAATTTGTCAAAGACATTCATTTTTTTATTCCTCAAGAAGTTTATTTAATTTTTTATCTATTTGTTCCATTTTTTCTTCTAAGTTTTCTAATTTGTTTTTTAATTCATAATTTTCTTTTCGTGATTTTTTTATTTCATGTTTTAATTTATCTCTTGTTATTTTTTCTGTTTTTTCCATATAAACTCCAGACATTGCTGCTGTGAATATACTTATGAAAAATACTCCAAGTATTACTGTTAATATTCCTATTATTTTTCCAGCATATGATGATGGTACTATATCTCCATATCCCACTCCAGATATTGTCACAATTAAGTACCATACTGCATCAAATAATGTGTAGAAAGAATTATCTAATGCATATAAGCTTATTACAGATACAATAATGTAAATTAGAAGTATTAATGATATTATTTGTAGTAATTGGTTTTGTATAAAATATCTTACTGAATTAGCATTTATTTTTTTAATGTTGAATACTCGAATTATTTGGAAGAATTGTAATATTCTAACTATTCTAAATACTGCTAAATATCTTAGGAATATGAAGTTAAATGGTATTATTGAGATTATATCAATTATATGTGACCTTATAAATTTTAAAAGGGAATCATTTGATTGCATATATAATGATATTAGATTTAAAAATAGTATGAAACATACAAATAAATCAAAATATGCCATAAATACTAAATCTTCAATACCGATATCAAAAAAAGATATAGAGATTATGAATATTAAATCAATTATTATTAAGAGTATCAGAATTACATTTTTTAATTGAATTAATGTTGTTTTTCTTTTGTCGTTTGCTACTGTCTTATCCATAAAAATAATCCTCATGTTACATATAAGTCATGGTAGTCGTCTCTTGCCATATTGTCAGTTAATTTGCTTATGTAATCCACTATTACTTCTATGAAAATATAATGGTTCTCAAGTAATGCTTTTAAGAATTTTTCACTATCCGTTAAGTTGTTGTTTTTATTGTTTATTGGAAGTAGGTGTTTTTTGAAGAATTCTTTTTTAAATTCTCCGTGTTTGTCTAGGATTTCTCTTTTGTTTAAGTTTTCTGGCCATTGTATTTGGTTTAATTTTTTTAGTTTTAAAATATCAAATAGTAAATCTAAATTAGATGGAGTTGATTCATATTCATCTTCTAAAAATATAGATATGTCTTGTAGATGTTCTACATCTTCATTTTCTAGTTTGATGTTGTAGTATGTTTTTGAATTATATTTTAAGAATTCTTGTATTAGGCTTAAGTATTCTTTTCGCATTTGTAAAGGGTTACTATAGTATGCTTTGAATAAATGTTTTATTATGTATTCGGCTTTTGCGTCAAAACGACTTACTTCATAAGAGTTTATTATTTTATTTGTTATTAAGTTTTCTAGATTGTCATTGAATATTTGAGCTACTGGTGAAAAGTTTATTAATTCTTTATTGAAATATGTTCTTTTAGAATTTTTGAATTGTGATTCTTCAATTATTTCTTTTAATTGATTGTTGTCTTTTATTTTTTTAATATTTTCCAGACTGTTTCTTGTTACATCAGATATGAAGTATGATATTAATTTTTTTGTCATTAATTCCCCACCGAACACTGTTGGGATTTCTGCACATTGTAAAAATTGTTCTTTTAGACTTTCAAGTTCATTACAATCATTTGGATGTTTTTGTTTGTTTTTTTCTATTATATTATCTATTATCTTGTTTATTTTATTTTGGATGTCTTGTCTTAGGTATGGTTCTTGGAAGCAATCATCTAAGTCGTGTTCTCTTTGTGCTATTTCGTCAGCTACATTTACTATTTGTCCTTCCAATGTTACTGAGAATTTTTTAAAGTCATCTTCATTTATGTTTTCAGGATTGTATAGAAATTCTTCTATGAATTCTGGATCTTTTACGAATCTTTTCCAGTTCCAACTTTTATTGTCTTTTAAGATTCTTGTGTGTTTAATTATTCCTTCCAATACTTGCCATGTTAGATTTAATCCCCTATTATTTAAGTATTCTTTTTCTACTATGTCTAATATTTTTGCACTGTTGAAGTTGTGTTTAAATCCACCATAATCTATTTTTAATAATTTTCCATCAAATCCTTCGTTTCCTCTCATTATATCGTCGAGTATTTTTTCACCTGCATGGCCAAATGGTGTGTGTCCTATGTCATGTCCTAGTGCTATTGCTTCAGCCAATCTTTCATTTAAGTGTAAATTTGATGCTATTCCTCGTGATATTTGGTTTACTTCTAATGTGTGTGTTAGTCTTGTTCTATAGTGATCTCCTTTTTCATAAGAATGTACTTGTGCTTTGTGTTGTAATCTTCTGAAAGCTTTTGTATGTAATATTCTATCTTTATCTCTTGTGAATTCATCTCGGGTTTCTAATTTCCCACCGAATGAGCTTGAGCTTTCATCTATTATTAACCTATCTTCTTTTTTAGGTTTTTGAGCTAAATTTTCCTCTATAAATTTTAATAGTTCAATTATTTCATTTTCATCTATAATATTTACACACACCAAGAAAGTTTTATTTAATAAAAATATTTTATTTTTTTATTATATAATGTTTAAGCAAATTATTAATAAAAAAATATGATTTAAATTTAAAATTAGTGTTTAAGTCTTAATTTTATATTTAAAAGGATAATGAGTGTGTATTTTTTTGTATAGTTTGATATTTAATTTTGTTTTTTTATTGTATCAATTAATTTTGCCCAGAATTTGTGTTCATCCCCACAACCTGTAATTAGTATGTATTCGTATTTTGATTTATTTATTAATTCCATTATTTCTTTTATTCTATCATCTAAATCTTCTATTTCAAAGACTTCTGAATTAAATAGTGATTTAATTTTATTATAGTAAAATTTTCCTATTTTTGCACTTATTCTTCCAGGTATTACTGATACAAAGTCTGGTTTTAATTCTTTAATTACATTGAAATGGTCATCGAATATTTCTTCTTCCAATTCATCAGGTGTTGTGTATATGAAGTGTAATTTTTTATTTTTAAGATGTTGTTTCATAAATAATGAATTTACAAGTAATGCATCCCCATTATCTCCTTGACCCACACCTATTAATTTATCATTATATTTTATTATTTCAAATCTTCCTTGTGGAAGTATTGTTTCATTTAAGTTAGAATAGTATTTTTTAATATTTTTAAGGATGTTTTCTGGTTGTGGTGTGAATGTTGAATATGTTGTTATTGCACATAGTGCATTGTATAAGTTGTGTAATCCTAATATTGGTGTTTCTATTTTGGTTTTGAATTTAATTGGTATGTTTTTTGTTTGATTATAAGTATTTGCTTCTATTTCAATAATCCATTTATTATTTTTTGTCTCCAAACTATTGATTTTAACATTTAATTCTGGTTTTTTAAAACCACATGAGCAATAGTAATCTCCTCTGTGATTCATGTAGTGGTTGTGATAATTTAATGGTTTGCCACATTCTGGACAATTTGCTATTTGGCCTATTGTGTGTGTGATGTTTAAGTTTAAACCATAGTATATGACATTTAAATCTTTTTCTTTGTATTTGCCTATGTGTGATGTGAATGGATCATCAGCATTAGTGATTACTGCTCCTTTTTTCATATTTTCTGTTAGTAATCTTTTTGCTTTAAGATATTCTTCAAATGGGTTTTTAACTCCTGCAACTTGAGTATGTTCTCTTGATATGTTCGTATATACAACACCTATTGGATTTACTATTTTTTGTATTGTTTTTGGTTGTCCGTGCTCTATATCTCGTATACCATATTCAAAAATACCAAAATCTGCAGAATTATTTATTAAACCTGTAGTTAATGCATATATTGTATTATTATCAACACTTTTTGCGATTTTTGTATCCATAGACATTAAATCAATAATCATAGTTGTTGTTGTGGTTTTACCATTAGTTCCTGTTATGATTATTGAACCATTATTTATTTGGTCTTTTTCTAAAATACTTATGGTATCTATTCCCATTAATCTAATATAAACTAATCCAGGTAAACTTTTACCACCAGTTGGCAATATTTTAAGTGCAAGATTTAGTAGTTTGCATATTTGTTTTGATAAAGTATATTTCAATGCCATAGAATCTATTTAACCCCCTCTTCTAAAAAGAATAAAAAAAGCAGCTTTATTTTATTGTAACTAATATTATTATTTTATTATTTAAAATAGATAAATATTTGCTATGCAAAAAATAATAGACTTATTTAATTATTAAATTCTCTTTAATGTCTTTATATAACTTAATTAAATGATCTTCACTCATATCAATTAAAGGTTCATACATAAAAGAATTTATGTGAATATTTTCAGGAGTCATTATATTGACTTTATCAAGTAATTCAAATACTATTCCTTCATCCCCTTTTTCTTGTTTATATCTTTTAAATAGTTCTTTTGTTTGATTTTTCTTTATTGTTTCTGGTTTTATATCTAAAAGTTGAAGAACATATTCTTCTGCTTTAAGCCTTATTGCTATTGATAAGACTATTTTTCTTTCAATCCCAAAATCTCCTGTTGGATTATCTGATATTGCATTAGCTCTTTCAAATATTAGATCATATAATGTTCCTTTAAATGGAGATAAAGTCATCGCATATCTTTCATAAATATCCCTTACGTCACTCCATTTATATTTCTTACCTTCTGTTTTATAATGGAGTATGTTTGTTAGTTTTCTGTATATGTTTCCATCTCTTTTGTTTCGTTGATATAGTTCTGTTAGATTTCTTATAAATGGTAGTACTGCTATTACTGCATCTAGGTCATTTTTCTCTACTTTATCTTGTAATACTTTAAAGATGTTTGATGTGTTTTTTTCTATATTGAAATTTTTAAGAGTTATATTTCCTTCATTTTTTAATGCATAGTATGTGTTTTTGTTATTGACTGTTAGTCTTGCTTTTACTGTGCGGTAAAAGTCGAAGTTATGTGTTAATATTATTAAGTTAAAGTTTGGATAGGTGCATAAATCGTTTAAGTATTCTATTATTGCATATTTATTATTATAGTCGAATGAATCTGCTATATCATCCACTATTACTATTGATTCTTTGTCTTCTTTTTTTCTTTTTTCTAGTTCGTATAGTATGTTTAAGAGGTATATTGCTCTTTTTTGTCCTTCACTGTAGAATTTTTTTAATTGGTCGAAGCTTATTATATTTTCTTCTCCGAATTCATAGTCTATAAATTCTAGTTTTGGTGCATTTCCATTTAATATAACATCTTCTTTATTGTTTAATTGTAGTTTAAATGGTATGTTGAATCGTTTATTAAAAAGGTTTGTTACATTTTCCCATTCTGTTGCTTCATTACATGCTTGAATTCTTATT
This sequence comes from uncultured Methanobacteriaceae archaeon, assembly GCA_964547125.1. GTDB lineage: Archaea > Methanobacteriota > Methanobacteria > Methanobacteriales > Methanobacteriaceae > Methanobrevibacter_A. Next base: position 5,932 of record CAZJLS010000005.1, read on the forward strand.
TTTTCCAAATTTTCTTTTTGTTCAGTGTAAGATTCATATAATTCATTGAGTAGTTCTTCTTCTTTTTTAATTAAACTAATCCAATAATCATATTTTAAAGAATCCGTAGTATTTTCTTGGAATATTTTAATGAATTCCTGATTGTTAGCAAAGAAATCTTTAAAACTTGTTGTTGCCACTGTTTTATTAAGTTCATTATTTATATTTTCAAATTTATCTTTTAATTGAGAATCATTGAATATTCTACTGTTTTCTTTTTCAATTAATTCTTCTAATTCTTCAAAAGAGGTTATTTCAGATGGAATGTCCTTAAATTTTATAGTATGATTTGCTAGAAATAGATTATTCTTTTTAATATTTTTGGTTAAAGCATTTAAATGATTATTATCAAATTTGTTTTTAGAGTACAATGGCGATTCGTCTAAAAGTTTATCGAGTAAATTAACATATTCTTCCATTCCTTCTTTAACTGTTTCATCTTTTAGGACTTTTTGAGCTTTATCTCCAAATAATAATTCATAACTAAAATCACTTAAATCAACATATTCTTCATTATAATCTTTTAATTCTAATAAAATATTTAAAAGATTTAATTCTGTTTCGAATACTTCTTGAAATTCTTTTTCAAATGTGAATTCTATTGTATTTCCTTTTTTAACTTTAAGTTTGGAGATTTTTTTTAAACGGTTTAAAAAGTCAGATTTTTTATCATTGATCTCTGCGCTAATTTCATCGTAGTCTTTTCTGTAATCTTCATTAACTATTAAATCTGCTGCATGATTGAAATCATAATTTTCTTCAAATGTAGGTATTACATAGAAATATTCTTTAAAATCTTCTGTTTCTTCTAATTTAATTTCATCATCATTATCTAAAATAATAGTAGCATCGATTTTTGGAGGAAGATTTAATACAATATTTTTAGGTTCAATTCCATTACACATGTCCCTAAAAGTATTTGTAAATGATGTTTTCATAGTTCCATTAGGTGCATAAATAAGAATACTGTTATTTATATTGTTTTTTGTGAAATTAAAACTATCTTCTATTTTTTTTATTCCATGACAATTTTCTAGTTTAAAGTTAAATTTTTTCAAGGTTAATTCAACTCCTTAATTTTTTAAAATGTTACTATTTTTTATAATTATGATGTGAAATTTTAGTTTTTATCCGAATTTGTAAACACAATCATGGCCTGGTGTTTTATAACAGAAGTTGCATGATATGCATTTAGATGGTTTTAAATTACCATTTTCCCATCTTCTAAGTAAGTGTGGTTCATATAAAAATGGTCTTGATATTCCTAAATATTCAATACTTGTTTCGTTTAAAATACGATTCATATTTTCAATACTTCTATGTCCACCAGTTAAAATAATTGGAGCACTTATTTCATTTTTTAATTTTATTGCACTATTTTTGAAATATGCCTCATTAGATGCATCTTGAATTATTGGTCTTGATGGTGAATTCCCACTAACTTCAAATAAATCCATACCATTTTCATCTAAAATTTTACAAATATTTATAAAATCCTCTTCCAGTAAACCACCTTCAATATAATCTGAAGAATTTATCTTAATACTAATAATAAAATCATCACTTACAACAGATTTTATTTTCTCTAAAATATCTGTTAAAATTTTTGAATTTGAATTTTGTCCATACTCATCAGATCTATTATTATATAATGGACTTATAAACTTGCTTAAAAATAGAAAATGTGCTGCATGTATCTGCACACCATCATATCCCGCATTTTCTGCACGAATTGCTGCATCTTTAAATAAATCAGTTAACTTATCAATTTCTTCTTTTGGAATATTTGTTACTGTTTCAAGTCCATGAGTATGTAAATCAACAATACCTATTTGTAAAAATATTAAACTTCCTTCTTTATGTATTGCTTCTGTTAATTCTTTATGTTTTTCTGCTAAAGTGTCATTATGAAATTGTAACATCCCATCTACTATTTCATCATCAGGATGCACTGTTGCAATTCCAGTTATTATTCCAGCAATTTGTCCTTTTGCATATTCTTTATATACCTCTAGTATTTCAGGATTTAATTCTCCAGTATTTTTTGCAAGGTTTAAGTATGTTGCTGAGCGAAAGACTCTATTTTTTAATTCTTTATTTTTTAACGTATTTTTATCAAATATTGATTTCATTAATACACCTTTTTAGTATTTATAGCATTCATGTTCATGATTATCTAATATTCCAATTGATTCTAAGTATGAATAGATTGTTATAGATCCTACAAATTTCATTCCTTTGCTTTTTAAATCTTTTGATATTTTATCAGATAATGGTGATTTTGTTTTATAATTTTCATTTGTATCTTTTAATGTTTTCCCATCTGTAAAACTCCAAACATACTTATCAAAGGAACCATATTCATTTTGTATTTCTTTAAATATTTTTGCATTGTTTATTGCGGATTCTATTTTACCTCTATGTCTTATAATGTTTTTATTATTTAAGAGTTCTTCAATTTTTGTTTCATCATATTTTATTATTTTTTCTATATTGAATTTGTCAAATGCTTTTCTGAAGTGTTCTCTTTTTTTTAATATTGTTATCCATGATAATCCTGCTTGGAATGTTTCAAGTATTAAATTTTCAAATAGTTTAACATCATTATGTACTGGTTTGCACCATTCCTTGTCATGATATTTTATATAAATTTCTTCTGTTGCATTTACCCAACTACAACGTTTTTTAGTTTTCATTATTACCTCATTAATGTGCAAATAAATAAATAATAATTATCATTAAAAATATGAATCCAAATATAATTATTAAAAATAGAGCAGATTGATATGTTCTATTTACTTTTATTTTCTCCCATATTGATTTTGCATTTTTTGTTCTTATTGATTCTGCTGCTTTTGAATTTGGAGCATATTTCAATATTTCTTCATCAGACAATAAGCCTAGTTTTGGTTCTTTATTTATTGGTAATGTGAATATTTTATTGTTTTCTTTAACTAATCTTCTTATTTCTTGTTCTTTTAATTCTTCATCTATTCCCACATTACTTAGTGAAAGGTTTGGATATTTTGTTCCACATGCATTACATGTTACTATCCCGTTTACTTCTTCTAAGTTTCGACTTCCACAGTTTTCACATATAATATCAGACAATTAAATCACCCCGTTAAAAGCCATATCAATAAAACTCCAACAGCAATTATTATTACAGGTATCAATGCCATTATAATTATCTGATACCAATCATTATACATTATTTTTTCTCTTATAGATCCTGCATTTTTGAATTTTATCTCTTTGGCAGCATAAGAGTTTGGAGCATATTTTAATATTTCCTCATCAGTCAGTAAACCTATTCTTGGTTCTGTTTCAGAATTTGGTGAAGTTGCTTTTTTATTAGCATTAATTAAACGTTCTATTTCTTCTTTTCTTGCTTGTTCTTCAATTTCATTATATTGTGGAATTGTATCTTGTGAGTATATTGTTCCACAAGATTTACAAACTAATACTCCATCATCTTCTACAAGATGTGTGCTTCCACAGTTTTCACAAAATCTTCTAGGCATAGCTAATCACAAAAAATAAATTTTAATGTCTTAGTATATTATTTCTCATTTCTATTTCACTACTTATTACAGATATTAATTCTTTTGTTTTATCAGTTGTTTGTTCATTTATTTTAATTTTTAATTCTTTAATATTCTCAAGAATCATCACATCTATATCTTGCACTTCAACACTTGTTGTTGGATTTGAATAAGATATTAACTCTTTTAGGTCTTTTAAATCTTTTTCCAAATCAGGATTATTATTTTTACTTATAATATTATCAATATCAGTTTTAATATTTTGATAAAATGTAGTGTAATTAGAATATCTTTTTTCAACTTTTTCAATATGATGTTTACTTGGAAGTAAAAAAACAATAAGAAGTAAATGAACTGCAAGAATTATAACTTGGAAAAATAAAGCTAAATTAATCGGTATTATAAAATTTAAATAAACAATAACAATACTTGTTATCAATTGGAAAATCAATAATGTGTTTGTTGCAATAAGTATTGGATAGTTGTTGAAGCTATTTTCATGATTACTTTGCAATGAAACATAAACATTTAAAAGTAAAGTTATAAGACTAAAAATAAATGTTAAAATGAAATTAAAATTCATTTGGAAATTTAATAAAATCGCAACAACATAAACAACAAAAATAATTGTATTAACTATTACATTAATTTTATCAAACAAAATTAAATCCCCCTAATCTAATTATTTAATGGTTCTCCACAATTTTCACAGAATTTAAATTCTTCTTTAACTTTCACCCCACATTTAGGGCATTTTAATTCTTTTATAATTTTAACTCCACATTGATTGCAAAATTTAGCACTAGGATTTACTTGTGCTCCGCAGTTAGTGCAGAATTTCTTTTTCTCATTAGTCTCATCATCATTTGAAACTGGAAGAGTATTTTCATCTAGTTTTGGTTCATTTTCATTATGAGAATCTTCGTTTGCTGGTTGATTATTTGTGAAAGCTTGAGATTGTTGTGAAAATGGTGATTTCATACCTCCAACAACACCTTCTTTTAACATTTCACCAAATGCCATAGCAATAGGTATTTGTGTTATCACACCACCAACACCATCTTGTTGACCTGGGTTTTCAGCATATTTTTTAGCAATTTCTGCCATTTGTTCATCAGCCCAGTTAAAGTTAAGTGTTCCATATTCCATTTGTTTATTAAGAACATCTTTAAGCTTTTCAGTATCTTCTTCAGGTGCAAATAAAGTCCCAACATAAAAATCTACAAGTTCAATACCATAATCATGAAATTCTTCATTTAATTTCTCATGGATTGCTTTAGAAATTTCATCTAAATGAGTAGTTGCATTAAAATAACTAATTTCAGATAAAAGAGTTGCAAGAGAATCTTTAGCACGAGTAACAATTTTCTGCTTAAAATAATTCATTAACTGTTCAGTATTAACAATATTCTGAGTTCCAACAACTTTAACTAAAAATTTACGGGAATCATCAATCTTAAACTCTAAAGCACCAGAAGCACCAATACTTAACATAATACCAAATTGTGGATCAATAATCTGGAATCTGCTACTGGTACCCCATTCCATATTAAGACTAGTTGCCTTATTAATGAAATATACTTCACAATGAAATGGACTAACCCCTTCAGTAGGAATATTAATAATATTTCTAAGTAAAGGAATATTTTCAGAATAAAGGGTATATTTTCCAGGACCAAATAAATCTAAAGCTTGCCCATCTTTAAAAAATATAGCTTCTTGAGATTGATGAACAATTAATTGACTGTGTGTGTTAAAGTCTTCAGCAGGGTGTTTGTAAACAAGAGTATCATCCCCACCTTCATACTTAATTACTTTTAAAAGTTCCACCATACTTATTAAACCTTCCTATAAAATTTATTTATATAATATACTATTAACCTACATATATAAATATTTTATAAAAAAAAGAAAATGTTAAAAATAATGTTAATGTTTTAATTATATTATAAAAAAAAAATTACTGTTTATTGAATGTATTTTATAGCTTTTTTCTTCATCATTTTTATGACTAAATAATCAATATTGCATTCTCTTTTAAATTTTATTTAATCATTTATCTGTAAGTTTATGTACTGCGTATGCAATAATTATTGCAATTATAATTCCTAAAATTAAACCTGGCCATGCACCAATTGCTTTAAATGTAACAGCATATATTATAAAAGCCAAACTAATGTAAGTAATGCCTTTACAACAACATATAAGATCTTTATTATCATTATTATTTTGAGGAATATTATTATTTGTGTTTGTATTTTGATTTACTTTTGGGGGTTCAACTTTAACTGGAGGTGGTGTTTCAACCTTTTTTGAATTATCTTTAAATTTACTTCCACAAGCTTGACAAACTATAAAATCATTTTCTTCTTTAAGATGTGAGCTTCCACAATTTTCACATCGGTATTCTGTAATATTTGTCATAATTCACCCCAAAATTTGTATTAAAATATAATGAATTTTATGAATAATTTTTTGTAAATTAAGTTATAAATAGTATTCTAAATTAAGATTTTTATAGTTTTGCTTAAATATTTATAGTTGATTTTCTTTAAAATAAGTGAAATATTGATATTTTTGTTGAATTTGTAGAAAAAGAGTTTTTTAGGTTTTGAAAAAAAGATATTGATAAAAAAAATATTTTTTTATCTGTTTATCTTTTTTTCTAAAAAAAATTTTTTAAAAGTTTTTGTATAGAAAATTTGCAATATTTGTTTCATTTTCTTATGAAAAAAATATTAAGTTTACTTATTTTTCACAATTAAATTAACTTATTGCATTTTATATTCTATAAATAAACTTATATAAACCTTATGGTATTGTTTTTTTAATAAAAATGAGATGAAATATTAAGTTTCTGTATGTGTTATTATTATCATAATTATCCAGTATATGATATAAGCGATTTTACCTATGGGTAATGGTATGATATAAAGTAAGAATATTGTGCTTAGTATTATGAAAAATATGGATTTTGTCCATTTTTTGTAGTATATAAATCCTAGTCCAGGTATTAATGCTGATAGTAATATTGGTATTGGTTTGAATTCTGCATTTAGTATTCCTATGCCTTGTTTTTTTATTGTGTTTTTTGCTTTGTTTTTTTGTATTTGTCTTTGGTTTATGTTTTTTATGTTTTTGCTTGTTTCTCTTGTGTGTCTTCTGTTGAAGTTTCTGTTTAGTTTGTCTTGGTCTAGTTCTTTTTTTCTTTGATCTATTTGTTTTTTTCTTTCTAATTCTTTTATTTGTTTTTTTAGTGATTTTCCACAGGTTAAACAGTATCTATCATGATTTCTGTTTTCTGCTCCGCATTTTGGACATTTTATCATTTTTAGGTATTCCTTAATATTTTTATAATAAATATTTAGGTTAACCTAATATATAAATTAACATAATTTTAAAGCAATATTTTCATATTCTTCATCTATTTTATCAAAATCTTTTATTGAAATTTTACTTTCTTTCTTATTTTCTATTGCAATTTTTATATTAGAATTAATATATCCTTCTTTCTCAATTAAATCTATTAATTTTTTTCCATATGTATTTTCAACATTATTAATACGAATTTCCATTATTTCTATTAAGTCATCTTTTTTCAGACCTAATATTTTATTAAGTTCTTTTATTTCAGCTGTTATTTCTTTTGCCCAATTTTCAAATGTGATTTTCGTTCCATCTTTTTTAAGTGTTGGATTTTGGTATCCATATTCTGCTATTTTTTCATAATTATAGTCTGCTTCAGTTTGCCAGTCTTTATATTCTGATTCTTCTTTTAAAAGTAGATAGATTAGGAATAAATGTAATATTTCCATATCTTTTTTGTTTATTCCAATTTTTTCAAATGGATTTATATCTATTGACCTTATTTCTATATATTGGATTCCATTTGTTTTCAGTGATTCTAATATGTTTTCATTATCTTTTGCTTTGAGTCTTATTGGTGTGTATAATTCTTTTGCTTCTGTTAATTTTTTTTCTCTTATGAATGTTTCAACATCTTTTATATATTCTTTTAATGTTTCGTATCTTGGATGTAAAGGTATTTGATTTTTATATCCTGTTGATCCATTTCTTATTGACGGTCCTTTTTTTGTGTAGTATTCTGTTTGGTTTAAATTTTCTAGTATTGATATGCACTCATTTGTGTAAGTTTGATGTGCTGCTACTGTACTTCCAGTTAAATAAAGTATTAACCAACCATATCTGAAATAGTTTCTTGTGATTTTTAAGTATAATTGGTTTTTAAATTCTCTATATGTTTCATTTGATTGAAGTTTAGTGTATAATGTTTTTATTGTTTCTTCAGCTATAGAAAAGTTGTAGTGTATTCCTGAAATCATTTGTTTTTGTGTTCCATATTTTTTTACTAGATTTTGTCTGTATTCTTCTGCTTTTTTAGCTTTTTTACCTCCTGTGTATTTTGCTATTGGTATTTTATCTTCTGGAGGTAGAATACATGGTAGTGATTGGTTCCATAAATATTCATTTTCTGGTATTTTTGTGTTTATTATGTCTGTTAGTGTGTTTAATATTTTATATGTTTCATTTATTGAATCTAAACAAGGTGTTATTATTTCTATTTGGCTTTCTGAGAAGTCTGTTGTTATTAATGGATTTTCTATTTTATTTCCAAATATTTTAGGGTGTTTTGTTAGTGATAATTCCCCATTTTTCTTTATTCTTAGGCCTTCTCTTTCTATTCCAAATCTTCCTTTTAGTATTTCTTTTGTTGTGTTTGTTTTTTTGATTTTTTCTATTGTAAAAATATCATTCATAACAATTGTTATATATTTAAATATATAAAAAGTTTTCATAAAAAAAATAAAAAAAATTAAATATCTTCCCAATTATTATCAATAAGAAAATCCCTTTTATCTTGGGCCTCAATTAAAGTAGAAAATGTACCAAAAATATGTTTCTTACCATCAATAACTTTAACTATATTATAATTTTTGCCTTTAGATTCTATAAACTTCTTTTCAGGATTCAAACCATCAACCAAACTCTGATCCCAACCAGATTCAACAAACATTTTCTTTTTATTTCGAGCTTCTTCAACTGTTAAAAATTGACCAAAATAAGCTTCCTTACCATCAATTTCATTGAAAAGATAAAAAACACCATTACTTTCTTTAATATTTTCAAAATCAACATCTTCAAACTTCTTATCTTTAATACTCCAATCAACACTTTCCAAATAATCTCTTTCTTTTTTAGCCTCTTTTAAAGTTTTAAAAACACCGAAAGGAACTATTTTACCCCTCATATCATGATAAATAATCCAAAAAGTATTCCATTTCCAAATATAATCATAACCATTTCTTTCAGTGAAAATTGGAGAAATTAAAGACTCATCCCAATTTGATTTTAATAAATGATTTCTAATATTTCGAGCATCAGCTTTTTTATCAAATAATCCAAAACGTTTAACTCTACCATTAACTTCTGCCTTAACAGTATATTTATCAAAAATACGGGAAATATATTTATTATGAGGAATATCCATATCTATAACTTCAAGAGGAGGATTTGTAAACTTATTTTTTACTCTAGGACCTCGAATTCTAGTTTGTTTTCTTTTAGCTTTTTTCTGTAATTTAACCAAATCTATTTTTGTTGCTTTTTTAATATTAAAAATTGGTCCTTCAACAGGTATTTCATCCTCAATTACTTCATCCTCAAAATCACGACTTGAAGGATTGCATCTAGGACACTTATCCTGATGGGGAAAAATAATCCCCCCACAAACATCACAATATTTCATAAATTAACCCTCAAAATAAAAATTAAAAATTCATATAATACTATTTAAATAAAATCTAGTATAAATATTAAATTCTTTTAATTTACCATATTAATATTTTCTTTATCAGATAAAGGATAATTAATTAAAGCATCCGAATCCAAATCCTCTTTATACATATCAACACCATTAATTTGGCTATTATCATAAGTTTTATAATAATAAACTCCTTTATCCACATTCATACAAGAAGAATATAAAGTTATTTCATAAGAATTTTCACCAACCAAAGTACATCCTCTTTGTTGCTCAACAGAAGACAAAATATGGAAAAATTGACTAATACATTTAAGGTCATCTTCAGAAACAACAGAATTTAATTTTGTAAAAGCAACTTTAACAAAACGTGACATAGAAGATAAATCCCCCGGTAAACCTAAACCTCCCATACCTCTACTATAAACATCTAAATTAATATCTCCAAAATTATTATTAGGAGTATCATTTGATAAACTACGATAATTATTTAAATTAAATAATTGAACATCAAAACTAGGATTATTAGTCATAACTCCAACAGGATTATCATAAAACTTTAAACCTTCTTTAAGAGATTCAAGAACAATACATTCATCCCTATCACCAATCATCCAATGTAGGGGAGAATTAGGTAAACTATCACTAAAATCAATATCAACAATATTAAGATTTTTCACTAAATCCTTAACTTCACTTACACTAGAACAAGTACCAAGAATATATGGAACTAACTCAAAAGGAGCAATATTAACCATACCCTCAACTGGTTCTTTATAATCTGCATAACCATCAAAATTCAAACCTGCAATAGCCAAACCTTTCTCATTACAAGCATCATAATATAAAGGATATTCTTCAACACCTGCAGTAATTCCAATAAAAGCAAAATGCTCATCTAAATTATCAAGCATTTTAAAAGAAAGTGAAAAATTACGAGGAGTGATAGTTACTTTTTCATTATAGCTAATCTCATAATCAAAATTACGGCCAAAATAATAATATTTACTTAAAAATTCACTTGCAGTACACATAAGATTATCACCACTTAAAAATATGTATGTGAAACATGATTAATAATCTTATTTAAAAAAAGTACTATGAAAAAAAGAAAGAAAAAAGGAATAATTAAGCACTATAAGCTACACCATTGACATATAATGTGTAACCATTAGTGTTAATTGTTCCATAATTAATTAAACTTGTAACATAACTGTTACCAGTTAAAGTCCATGTAGAACCAGAATTAACGATAAGTGTTGTAGAACCATAAGTTCCTGATGGATTAATAGCACCAGAATAAGTACTTGAATCTAAAGTTAAACTTAAAGTACTAATACTGTCAACAAGAATATTGCCAGTTAAAACTTGATTATTTGCAGTAAATACAACTTTACCACCATTAGATCCTGTAGTACCCCATTGATTCTGACCGCTAGCATCCAATAAAATTCCACTATCAAAGTTTAAAGTACAGTTATTTAAATTAATAATAGCTTCAGTATTAGTTACATGGAACATTGGAGCAGCACTAGCATATTCAGAATCAGATGCGATAGTTAGTATGCTGTTAGATGCATTTAGTGTTGCAATTCCAACATCTGCATCCCCACTCATACTTTGATAAATAAAGAATCCTCCAAGATCCACATAAACACCATCAGACTGTCTATTACCTTTTGCATAACATGTTAAATTACAGTTATCTAAATTTATACTATTTTTACCTTCAATACATGCAATTTGTGATTGAAAAGCAGTACCAGTACAATTTATAGCGGTAATATCTCCAGTAGAATAAATAATTGGAGAACCTGCAATATTTTGACTAGATTCAACACCTGTATTTAGAATAGAATTTGTTGCAGTAACAGTTCCTTCTCCACGGTCTGTTGCAAGAGCTGCACAACTGCCTCCACGTGTATTAATAGTCACATTATCTGCAATTATAATTCCACCATATGTTGCATCTAAACCACGAGATTTATCACGGTATGTACTAATATCTACATTAGATACATAAGCAATAGCTCCACTAAAACTAGTAGCACTATTAGTTACAAATATTGCATTTGCACCAGTAGCAGTAGTGATAATAGTCGCATCAGAAATGTTTAAAATACTGTTTGCAAGTACTAAAACAGCTGCATTAGTTCCATAAAAATCAGAAGATTCTGAATTAGAACTTGAGACATCTCCAGTTTTTGCAATAGTAACATCACTAATAGTTAAATTACCACCATTTGCAACAATTACTGCATTAGAATCAGAAGTTGCAGATGAGTACACAATTTTTTTAGTATCTGTACCACTTAAAACAATAGTATCCCCATTAACAACTAAATTATCACTAGTAGTGTTTGTATTTGGAACAACTGGAACTGTGCCATTATCTCCGCCAGGAACATCAGGTGGAACAGTACCATTGCCCGGAACATCAGGAGGTGTTGTACCATTACCAGGAACATCAGGTGGAACAGTACCATTGCCCGGAACATCAGGAGGTGTTGTACCATTATCATTTTTTTCAAGAATTGTTAAGGTAGTTGAAATATAACTTCCAGCATATTGATCTTCACCTTTATATGTTCCTGTTACAGTATAAAGTCCTTTACCTAAGTTGATTTGTAAAGAAGCAATACCCAAATAATCAGTGGTACTATCATAAACTTTATTTGCACCAGAAGAAAGTCTTGTGAGATTTAAACTAATGTGGCGACCTGCAATAGGTGTGCCTTCTGAATTTGTTAAAGTAATATTGAAACTACTACCTGCCCCTTCTATTTCAACAAAAGGTGATGCACTTAATACAGTTGGTGTTTCGCCAGCTCTAATAATTATAATTGTGTTGAATGTTTCTGCATAAGTATAATTAAAACCATTAACTGGTGAAAATGAAGTAAATGCTGTATAAACACCGGGTGCTAAGTTGATTGGTAATGATGCTATACCTAAATAATCAGTTACAGCATCATAAACTTTACTAGCGCCATTACTTGTACGAGTTAGATTTATTGATATGTGTTGTCCTACAATAGCATTACCTTCATTATCTGTAAATGTTACTGTGAACTCATCATCAGAACTATAAACTTTTGTTAAGTTTATTCCATTTAATTGAGTATTTCCAGTTACATTAGAAGCAAGTAAATTATTATTAGACATGAAAATATTAGGTTTATTGCCTTCAAAACTTGCATTTAAATTGTCACCATCAGGTAAAGCTGGTGGTTGATTACCATCATTATTTGCAGTTAACATCACTCCATCTTCTGCAAAAGCATTAGGTAAAATCAATAGTGTAACTAAAAATACTAAAAGTATTGTTACAAAAATTTTCTTTGACATATAAAATTACATCCTTTTAAAAAAAATTTTAAATTTTAAAATTAGTTCAAAATGTATTTATTAAAAAAATGGTTTTTTATAAACTAATTAAGGTTTTATTAGTTTTTTATATTATTTAAAGCTATTTAAAAACTATTAACACCCATTTAAGTTTTTTTGACAATATATAATATTTTTTTACTTAAAATTAACAGTACCGATGTGATAATTAATAAAAAAATTTATAGAATTAATACAATAAAAACAAAATATTTTTAAAGTGAAAAAATACTTAAAATAAGAAATAGGATAATAAATGATCTCAAAATATGAAAATAAAGTAATTTATGGAATATAAAAATAAATTTTTTAAAATGGGAAAATAATCATGAAAAAATATGATAAAAGGAAAAACCGTACCATTTATATATTTTAAAAATTAAAAGAAAATAAATATTTATATTAAATTAATATAAAGGAGGATTATTAATGAAAAATAGCTTACTATTGTTAATAGTACTCACCATTTTACTATGTCTAGGTATTGCTTATGCAACATTTAACATAGATTCCACCAACGATGCTAATGAAACCATTAATAATACCAACAATACCACCGATATAGTTAATAATACTACAAGTGATGTATCTAATCAAAATATTAATGGTTCAATTGCTTGGAAAGAGTATATAACAAAAACAGATGATGGTAACGGAATAGTTATTTATCATGAAGGCAATGGAACTAAATTTTACATTGATGAGGAAGGTAAACACGTTGCATCAGAAGATACTGAATGGATCTTCTAAAATAAAATATATTCCTCTTATTTTTTTCTTTTTTTAATTGATTACTAATTGAACTTCAGTTATTAAATGTTGTTCATCAGTATAAAATGGATTATTAATAAATATTAAATAAACTGTTTTAGATGAGTTGTAGTTTTTATCTTTGCAGAATTTTACTAAATCTTCATATGTTTTTTTTACTGTTTTATGAGAACCTATGTGTATTTTACTTACTACATTGTGTGATTTTTCTGTTAGGACATCAATGTTTTTTGGAGGGATTAAATTTTCGCCTTTAATACTTAATCCACATATTTTCCCAATATCTTCTTCAATATTTTCTATTTTTGCAAATGGAACTCCATTTACTATTATTTTATCTTCTTTTGCCCATTCAAAAACATCATATAATGAGTTGTTTAATCCTTCATCAGTGAATTCTGTAATTGCAATTTTATTTTCAGGTATTGTTTTTTCTCTTATCTTCATTTTATTTTTTCTCGTATTTTTTAGATTAGTTTTGTTTGTATTGTTTTTTGTGGAAATTCATGTAAATAGTTAAATATTTCATTCGTATTTGTTATTATATTATTTTCTTTTGTTCTTTTTTTAAATATTTTCATTAGTTTTTTATTGTTTGGGCTTGTTATTGTGTATTGGTTTTTGTATTTTTTTATGTATTTTTCTTTTAAATCTGGCCAGTATTTATCTAGATTTTTATAAAAGTATTCTCTGTTTCCTTCACGTAGTGTTAAACCCATTCCAAAGCATATTATTCCTTTAACATTTGTGTCTATACAGTAGTCCAATATTTTATTTATATTTTCTTCTGTATCAGTTATGTAGGGCAATATTGGTGTTAGCCAGACGATTGTGGGGATTTTTTCTTTGTTTAATTTTTTAAGTACATTAACTCTTTCTTTGGTTGAGGATACTTTAGGTTCTATTTTTTTACATAATTCTTCATCAGAACATGTTAATGTTATTTGAACTACTGCTTTGGTTTTTTTGTTTATTTTTTTAAGTAGGTCTAAATCTCTTAGTATTAAGTTTGATTTTGTAATGCATGTGAAACCATGCCCATATTTATATATGAGTTCTAATGTTTTTCTTGTGTATTTTAAGTCTTTTTCTAATGGCATGTATGGATCGCTCATTGATCCTGTTCCAATCATTACCTTTTTTCTTTTGTTTTTAAGTGTTTTTTCAAGTAGTTCAATACTGTTTTCTTTTACTGCTATATCTTCAAAGTCATGATTCATATTATATATTTTGCTTCTTGAATCACAGTATATGCAGCCGTGTATACATCCACGGTATAAGTTCATACCATTATTATTTGAAAGTATTGATTTTGTGTTAATGTAATGCATAAAAAAAAGAGAAAAAAAGAAGTTTAGATGAGGTATTCTTCATCTACATCATAATCAAGTATTTTTTCATTGTATAGTGAACCTATAGCATAATTTAGGAATAGTCCTGTATAAGAATCTACGAATAATCCCATTAGTATTGTTTGAACTAATATTATTATAATAAATTGTCCAGTTAATACTGAAAATGCAGAACCTATTATAGAGATTATTAATTCTGCAGCTAATGAAATTATTATGAATATTAATACTAAAGTGAACATTGTTCCAAAATATCTTAACCATGATATTTTTGAGATTGTTTGACGTATTTCGTTAAATTTGAATGCGTATGCGATTTTATTATCATTTACAGTCATATTTACTATCGCCATTGGTGATAATAAGGCCATATAAATCATTAAAATTGTGCCTATTATGATGAATATGATTGCAATATTTCCACCTAAAATTATACCTATATTTAAAATGATTGTTGGTATTATTAAGTATGCAATAGATACTATGGCGACTTTGAAACCATTTATCATTTTGTTTAATGGTTTATTAAAATCTGGTAGGACATATTGATTATTTACTCCATTATTAACCACATCTAATTGATAACCTAAAATGTATAATGAAATAATTATTGAAAGTATGAACAGTATTACAAGTATAATCCAAGTATTTGTCGGAATATGTGAAAAAGCAAGATTAGTTGCTTCTGTTAATGTTGTTACGTTTGTACTTGCAGATAATGAGTCATAATTAATATTGTATATTGCCATGAAGAATATATAAGTTAAAGAGGTTGTTATTATGTTTAATATTGTTACAATAACTCCAAATTTTAGAAATGTTTTCATATCTGAAAATGGATATCTCATGGAGTTTTTTATTAAATCTGTTATCCCCATCTCTTTTATTCCTCCACTGGTTCATATATTAATCCTAATGCACGGTTTCTGAATACAGACATATATGGTTGGAGTATAAGTGAAAATACTAAAAATACTAAGAATGTTATTATAAGTGATCCTAGTGATGCAACACCTGCATTTAATCCACCTAAACCA
Organism: uncultured Methanobacteriaceae archaeon; assembly: GCA_964547125.1. Taxonomy (GTDB): domain Archaea; phylum Methanobacteriota; class Methanobacteria; order Methanobacteriales; family Methanobacteriaceae; genus Methanobrevibacter_A. The sequence continues at coordinate 21,845 of CAZJLS010000005.1, forward strand.
AGTACAACAATAACTTGTAATATTACAGAGATAATTGCAGTTAATGCTACTATTACTCCCTGAGCAATAATTAATCCAATATAGAATAAAACATATCTAAACCATCCAATATTGTCTATTATATTCCATATTCCTTCAAAGTCAAATGCTTTTTTTAATGCCCCATCATGTGCAACCATATTTGTAACTGCCATAAGTGACATGAAGAAGAATATGAATAATACTATAATAAATACTATTAAACCAAATATTCCTATTCCATTCCCTATACCTGAGTGTAAGTTTGATAATCCTCCACTTGCAATAGCAAATGCCAAATAAATTAGTATTGGTATTATCATGTATACAATGTTTACAAGAAATACTTTTAATCCGTCTACAAACATACCTACTAAATCATTGAATTCAGGTAGTTTTTCATTTCCGTTTACCATTCCTTTTGTTGATATATCTAATACTCTGTATTCATATCCTAAAACTAAAAATAATGGTACAATTAAAACACTTAGTAACATACAAATTCCTAATTTAAGTAGTGTTACTTTATCTTGCATAGAATATTCCAATGCATCTTTATAAATATCTAATAACATCTTTTTACTCCTTTTTTAACTTAAATCGCTTTCATCAAAGTAGAATACATCTTCTATATGTTCTTGTTTTAATATCTTTGTTATTTTGTAAGATACTATGAGTGATGGATTATACCTTGAGTTTTCAAGTGCATTTATTGTTTGTCTTGTTACGCCTACTTTTTCAGCCAATTCTTTTTGGCTCATTCCCATTTCTAAGCGTAGGAATCTTATTCTTGTTCTCAATTCTTCCATCTTCCTTTTTTATATATTTTAAAAATAAAAATTGAAAAAATTTTTTTTAATTAAAACACAATGTAAAATATATTTTCCAAGATATATAAATATTATTCCACAAAATGAATATAATCTTTTTTACGAGGAGCAGGTTTAGGATTTGGACAATCAGCATACCCTAAAATAACATGCCCTACACCTTCATAATACTCAGGGATACCCCAATCCTTAAGTAAATCCTTACCTCTTTGAGTTTCAAATTCTTCCCTTGCACGATTAATCCAACATGAACCAACACCAACAGCATGAGCACCATTAACAAGATTAGTTAAAACAGCACAACCATCAAGAATATAATTAGGTTTACGACTATCACCCAGAACAATAAGTAAACATGGAGCCTTATAAAATGCATCAAGAGAATTTGGAACTTCTTTAGTATAAAAACTCTTATTCCATGCACTTAATTCATCAATAAAATCCCTATCTTGGATAACAACAATTTTAGAAGTTTGATAATTACGACCACTAGGCGCATAAGTTCCAATCTTTAAAATTGTATTTAAATCATCTTCGTCAATAGGTTCATCCTTAAATTTACGAATACTTCGCCTAGTAAGTAAAACATCTACTGCAGAAATAGAAATTACCTCCTTAAAAATCATCCTCATTTAACATATAAAATAAATAATCATCTTCATATACGCGTTCTTCTTCTTCATATGTCATATTACTTAATCTAGATCCACATTGTGAACAAAATTTAGCTCTATCCACATTTGCACTATTACATTTAGAACAATATTTAACCATAAATCACTCACTCCCATTGAAAGATTTTTTTAATATACAAATATTATATATGTTTTTAAAATAATATAATATTAAATATAATATTTTTTGAGAAGTTCAATATGAAAGCTAAAACTAGAAAATATTTAATAATAGGTCTTGAAGTAGTTGTTCTACTAATATTATTATCTATTATTGTTGTTGTTGAAACACAACATTTAAGTGAAGCGGATAAAAACCGTGAACTTGGAATACCTAGTTTTAACCACAACGGCAATGCAACAAACATCACAGTTGAAGATGTTAATACTGCATACGGAAATTACACTATTAGAAGATACAGTTTTACTGATGGAACTATTGAAGAAAGACTTTACTACAACACAGGTAATGCTAGCGAAAATGTAGCTAATATCCTTGTTGATCAAAATGATATTGTTTTAGGAGTACTCTAAAACTTTATTTTTTACTATTTTTTTAAAGGAGAAAAAATAAATTGGCTAAACTTACAGAAGCTGATAAAAAAAAGAATAAAATTATAATAAAAATTATTTTACCCTTAGTTGTGATTATTGGTATTTTACTGATGTTAATTTTTATCTTATTTTGCTAGATATATTTTTTCTATATCTGATTTATTTTTATTTATTAAGTTTAATTCTATTGGTATTCCAGTTTTTTCTGATATGTAATAATGCCAGTACATTTGTCTACTATTTGGTTTTTCATCACTTGCATAAATTTCTGTGAAGAATAATTCATCATTATTGTATACTATGAAGTGTGGTATGCCTTTACATGGTAAGTATTTGCAGTCGTATATTTGGTTTAGTCTGTTTCTTCCAACGATTTTTAGTATTTTTTCTTCTCCAAATATATTTATTAAGTTTAATAGTATTTCTTCTATTTGTTTATCTGTTTCTATATCTTCCATGTTTTCTTGGTGTATTTGTTGGAATGCTTTTTTTATTTCGTTTTTAAGGTTTAATTTTTCTAATTGTTTTATTCTTGTGATTACTTCTTCTTTGTGATATGTTGTGTTTACAATTATTTCCATATCATAGTGAATATTTAAAAATAGTAAATATGTGTAGTAGTAAATGAATTCTGAGCTTAATATATGGTATCCTTTTTCTTGATAGTAATCTATTATTAGTTGTTTTTTATCTTTTATTCCTTTTGATGTTTTATATTTTATTGCTTGTTTTTTTTCTTTTTTTAATTCATTTGCTGTGTGTTGGAGTATTCTTATATTTTTTAGTAGTTTGTATTTGTATTGTGGATTTGTTATTTCATCTTGGGTGCCGTATTTTTCTCTGTGTTTTTCATAGGCTTGTTTGGATCCGCTTCTTTTATTGAAGTATTGTGCATATTTGTAGTTTTGATATGCTTTTTTGTAGTTTCCTATATTTTCAAAGTGTTTTGCTTGTTGGTTGTGGATTATTCCCCTATTTCTGTTTGAATTTGTAAGCATGAATGCTTTATTATATAAGCTTATTAGTGTTTTTGATATTAGATTATAGTAAATGTCATTGTGGTCGTAATCTTTTAGTTGTTCTTCTGATTTTTGTATAACTGATAAAAATTGATTTAATTCTTGTATTGGTTTTTCTAGTGTGTTTTTATCCCGTATTTTACCTAATTTTTCTTCTTGTTTTTCTTGTTCTATTTTTTCTAAATTAGTTTTACTTAATAGGTTGGGATTATATGAGTATTGTAAGTGTTTGTTATAGTAGAATAGATAGATTGTTCTTTCATTTATTTTGAATTCATTTGTATATGGGAATTTTATTAAGTTTCCCCAATTTAAATCTTTATTTATCCATTCAATAAAGGTTAATCCACATATTGTTTGTCTATGTAGTAGGTTGTTTTTATCTAAAAGGATTATAAGTTTTACTAATGCTTCATGTTGGAATCTAAATTGTAATAAATCATATAATTGGTTTTCAAGTATGGGATAATCTAATTTAATAAGTTTATTATATACATCTTGCATTTCTGATGCTTCTTCAAGTAGTTCTAATACTTTTATTCTTAATTTTTTATTATGGTTTAAATTGTATTCGAGAACTGTTGGAAGTAATTTTGTTTCTTTTCCTAATATGCTTTTTAAACTGTTGAAATTGGAATTGTTAAAGTTTTTTTCTGCTTGTTTATCTAATTCAATTTGTTCTTCTAATGTTTTTGTGAATGTTTCATATTTTTGGTTTTTTCCACAATTATAACAGTATTTATCTGATTCTCTCAGTCTAGCATTACAGTAGTTACAAGCTTTCATATTATATCTTCAAATCTTCTATTTAATTTTTCTGGATAAATTATGACTTTTTTTATCATATCAAAGTCGTTTTGGTGACATATTATTTTTTGATATGTGAATTTGTCTTTTTCATCAGTTTTGAATATTGATTCTCTATATCTTTTTATTGTTTCCCCATTATTTCCAACTATTTCTAAATTTATTTCCAAGTTTTCGTTTAAGTTTAATAGTGGTTTTGCTTGGAATTTAAGATATATTTTATCATATTTTGTATCCCATGTGAAATTTTCAAGTTTTAATGCAGTTTCTTCTTCTTTTTCTATTTTATGTTCTATTATTAGGTTGTTAATATTTTCTTTAAATATGTTTAATTTAAATCCACATTTTAAACAGTAATCTGAGTTTTTTGGATTGTTTTTATACCCACATTTTTCACATGTTTTCTTCATTTTTTTATTATCCTTTTTTTATGGTTTTGTCCATTCTACATTGTAGTATGTTATGTCATGGTCTTCATCAACTATTGCAAGTAGTAGTTTTTTTCTAACACCATGTGAAACTCGTATGTAACTTGCAAAATCAAGTGCAGGTATTTTATAGTTTTCATATATTATTTTAACTAAGTAATCTGAGTGTCCTTCTCCTGGAGAGCGTCCACGATCATATAATCTGAAATCAGAACCATATTTAAATCCTGTTTTTATTATGTATCCTCTGTCTTTTAAGTCCTTGTATACTAAATATTTCCCATAAACTTTATTGTTTTTTAATATTTCAAGTATTTCATTTGTAGTGCATTCTTCATTATTTTTATAAAGGTTTAATCTACCTTTTTCCATTAAATATAATGCTTCTATTAATGATAATTCTAATTTATCTTCTGATAATTTACCAAATCCACTTTTCTGATTTAGGCTTATGGGTTTTTTACTTCCTTCTTCTATTTTTATGGTTACTGTTTTATCATACAATTCAGCACGCATAGAATCTATTCCTCAAAAAAGATTAATTTTATATTCAATATTTATTTAATTATTATATAATAAATAAATTTTTAGGAAAAAATAAAAAATGATAGATTTTGATGATTTTGATAAAACAGAGAAAATATTGATTATTATTGCAGTTATAATATTGTTTATTGTTATGGTAACTACAATTTGGAGTGTTTTATTTCCCTAATAATTTAAGCACCGCCCAAACAACTTCTAAATTCTGTAAAGTTTAAGTATTCATCATTATTACCATTGGCAGATTCAAATTCAACCACACAAATTTCTTCTATTGAATAACCTTCCCAAAAACTGTCTTCTGCAAAGAGATAACCAATACTTCCAAATTCATTTCCATCAATTAAACCATCATTATTAACATCAGTGTTTTTGAAAAATTCGTAATCAGCTTTAGATATAAAGTAACACCATATTGGAGCAATATCCTTAAATTCTTCAAATGTTAATTCTCCATTGTTATCAGAATCTAGAGTGTTGAAATCATTAGTCATTCTTTGTGATAATTCAACATCATTTTCATCTTCAAAAATAGATTTATAAGCTTCTTTTAAGTTTGAAAATTGAGTTAAATCAATAGAATTAGAATCTCCACTCAAATTATTGAAAACAGAATGCATTACAGAATCAACATATTTCTCATCTTGAAAATATGTGTTTTTCCATTCATTAAATAAATTTTCACTATTCGATGCATAAGCAGGTATAATTAATAGTATTATTAATAAGAGTGCGAATAAAATTTTTTTCATAATAATTTATATAATTCCAAATATTATTTAAATATTTTATAAAAAGGTGAATATTTTTTTATAGAATTATTTAATAGTTAAATAAAACAAAATTAGTATTTAATTAAAGGATATGGAGATTGTTTTTTATAAATTTAAATGAATTTAAAGAAAATAGTAAGCTTGAAGTTTTATCTGGTTTAACTGTTTCATTTGCATTAATGCCAGAGTGTATTGCTTTTGCAATTGTTGCACATTTAAGTCCCTTTGTAGGTTTGTATACTGCGGCAATTATTTGTTTAATTACTGCAATACTTGGTGGGCGACCAGGTTTGATTAGTGGTGCTGCAGGTAGTGTGGCTGTTGTTAGTGTTGCTCTGGTTATTAGTCATGGTGTTGAGTATTTATATTTAGCAGTTATTTTAATGGGACTTATACAAATTCTTGTTGGTGTTTTTAAATTAGCTAAGTTTATACGTTTAGTGCCCCAGCCAGTTGTTTATGGTTTTTTAAATGGTTTGGCCATTATAATTTTTTTATCTCAGTTTGAGCAGTTTAAAACTAGTGGTGGTGCTTGGTTAAGTGGTGTTCCTTTAGTTATTATGATTGGTCTTGTTGTTTTGAGTATGTTTATTATGTATCTTTTGCCTAAATATACTAAAAGGGTTCCTAGTGCTTTGGTAAGTATTATTGTTATTAGTTTTATTAGTTTTATTTTTAGTTTGAATACTCGCACTATTGGCAGTATTGCTAGTGTTAGTGCTGGTCTTCCTGCATTTCATATTCCTATGGTTCCTATTAGTTTAGAGTCCATTAGTATTGTTTTGCCTTATGCTTTTTTAATGGCTGCAGTTGGTTTGATTGAAACTTTATTAACTGTTAATGTTGTTGATGAGATGACTAATACACGAGGTAGAGCTAATAAGGAGAGTGTTGGTCAAGGTATTGCTAATACTGTTTGTGGTTTTTTCCAGGGAATGGGTGGTTGTGCTATGGTTGGTCAGACTATGGTTAATTTAGAGTCTGGTGGTCGTAATCGTTTGAGTGGTATTGTTGCTGGTTTATTCATATTTTTTATTATTATTTGTGGTTCTAAGCTTATTGATTTAATTCCTATGGCTGCTCTTGTTGGTATTATGTTTATGGTTGCAATTAATACATTTAAATGGTCAAGTTTAAAGATGTTGAAGCATGTTCCTCGTGTTGATATGTTTGTTATGATTATTGTTACTGTTATTACTGTTGTTTTGAATAATCTTGCTATTGCAGTTTTAATTGGTGTTATTATTAGTGCTTTGAATTTTGCATGGGAGGGTGCTAAACGGATTGGATGTGTTGAATCTTATGATGTTGAACATGATGTTAAATATTATGAGATTAAAGGACCATTATTCTTTGCTAGTACAAGTAATTTTAAAGAAATTTTTGATTATAGTTTAGATGTTGGGACTGTTGTTATTGATTTTAGAAATGCTAGGATTACAGATCAATCTGCTATTGTTGCAGTAGATGAAGTTACTAATAGATACAGAAATAATGGAATTAAAGTTTTATTAAGTCATTTAAGTGATGATTGTAGAGAATTGTTAGATGAAAATAGTGAATTTATTGAAGTAGATATTCTTGAAAATCCTTATTATCGTGTTCCATCCGATGAATTAGATTAAAAAAAAGGAAGTTTTTTATGGTTTTTAAACCATGAAAAATTAATTTAATTTGTTTTAGTGTATTACTAAAACATCTGCATCAGATCCAGAAACTACTTTTTCTGCTACACTTCCTAATCTGAATTTGTCTAGACTACTTTTTCCAGATGTCGGTATTATTATTAAATCAATTTTTTCTCTTTCTGCAAAATCTATTATGGCATCTGCTGGTCTTCCAGTTTCTACTTTTGTAGTTACTTTAATTGAGTCATCCATCATATTTTTTAAGTCTATTGCATCTTCTTTTGCATCATCTGTTATCATGTCATTTAATTCTGCAATTTTTCTTTTACTTTGAAAATGGTGGGGAGTTATGGTTTCTGCAACGGCAAGTATTATTACTTCACCCTCTGTTTTACTCATAACATTCATTAGCCTGCTTATTGTGTCTTTTGATTTTTCTGAACCATCGGTTGGGATTAAAATTTTTTTATACATAAGAACCACATAATTATATTTTTATATTAATATATTTTTCTTTAGTTAGTTAAGTTTTTAACTATTTTTTTATTTAATTTTTATTTATTTTTAAAAATTCTTCATAGTTTTTTGCTTTTAAAATATCTGTAAAGAATTTTTTCTTTATTGGACCTAAATATGACATATAATCTTCATAATATTTGCTTGATTTAATTGCATTGTAGTCTTTTTTAATTAATGAAAAAAGTTGTTCTGCATATTTTCCATCAATGCTCATTAAAGCATATCTTGGTCCATTGATTTTATATGCTAATAAATCATAGACATATGCATCATACCATTCATTTTCAATGAAAATATCCATTAAAATCTGACCTGCCTTAACAGTATCCAAAAACTTATTATCAACAGAATCAGTTATAGAACCAGAATGCTTACGACGGACATATAAAAAATCTCGAATAATAGAAATTCTGGATGCACTTAAATATACATAATAAAAAAAGGGCATATCTTCAAAATGAATGCCTTCAGGAAATCTAGCGGAAATATCCTTTAAAAAAGATTTTTTATAAATTTTTTGACAAGCACTAACAGACATATCAAACAAAAAATCATGAGTATCTGTTGAATTAAAAACAATATTATCAAAAGACTCATCAAAAGAATTTAAACTAAACCAATCACTTTCATAAAACTTATCCGAATAATTAATGATTTTAAAAAAACTTAAATCAGTATTATTACTAGAGGCTTCATTATAAGCAATTTCTAAAGCATTTTCAACAAAATAATCATCACCATCAAGAAACATTACATAATCTCCTGATGCTAAATCAAGCCCATAATTTCGACTCGCACCTAAACCTTTATTATCCCAACTAAAAACCTTAATCCTCTCATCATCAAACTCATTAAGAATATTTAAAGTATTATCATTTGAACCATCATTAATAATAATTAATTCAAAATCTTCTAAACTCTGATTTAAAACAGAAGATACTGACTCTTTAACATAATCCTCTTCATTATACACACACATTATTATAGAAACTTTAAATGACATAGAAATACGCCTATTAAATTAAATATTTTGAATATTATTTCATTCAATATTAATCTTGAATTTTTTTTCTTAATTAAATAATCGTTAATTTGCAATTTAAACTAGACGGATAATATAAAATTTCCCCATCATAACTACATTTTATATAATATTCTCCTTTTGCAAGTTCTAAAGACATGGAAAATTCACCAGCATTATTTGTGATTAAATTATATGTTTTACTTGCACCAGAAGATAAACGTATGATTTTAAGATGTGTTGTTCTACCAATTAATGGAGTGTTATCCTCCAATGTTAATTTTCCAGATAAAATATTCTTATTCCCATATTTACTAATTTCATCATATGTTACTGTTAAAATTGTATTTGTTCTATTATCTGATTTGACTTTAACAGGCATTATTGAAGTGTGAGCATATTTATAATTATTATAACCATCAAATTCTGCTTTTGCAGTGTAATCTCCTGGAGCTAAGTTAATTTCTAATCTAAAAATGCCTTTGTAATCACTTACCACATTATAAACTTTACTTGCACCTGAAGATAATCTTGTTAAATTTAATTTTATGTGCTGACCAGATATAGGATTACCATCAATATCAGTTATTTTACCAGTTAAATTCCTAACTTCACCATAAACAGATGTGAAATTATCACAAGTTAAATTAATATCATTTAAATTTGCAGTGAATGCTTTTAAACAAACATTTGTACCTTTTAAACTTACTTCATCATAATAATTATTTTCATTAAGAATCACATTAGTTTTTTTACTTATATCATACCAATTATTCCCATCCTTACTAATATATGATTGACCAGATTGTGCTGTAGCTTTAGAAGACATACCTGAAATGTTTGTTTCAATAGCAATAGGATAATAAAAATTAGGTGTTGTGAGTTTAACGACAATTTTAAAAACATCTCCAATATCTAAAGGAACATATTTATCTAATTTAATAGTATGATATCCTGGCTCAACAATAATACCATTTCCATCAAATTTAAGTTCGTTATTAACATAAACTTTTACTTCATAGTTTGAATTTGCAGAGGGAGTGATAATAGTAAATGCTTGAAGAGGATTATCAGATATAGAAGTGAAAACATTTGAAAACCATGCAGATTCATTATTAAAACCCATAAAAGCAATAGTATTACCTAAAGGATCATATTCATAAATATTTTTATAATTATCTATATTTTCAACATTATTATATGCCATTCCCGTAAAACCATATCCTCCACAGGATGCAAGGCTTAAATCATAATAAGATATATAATAATATCCATCATCTCCAACATTTGACCCCCAACTATTCTTAATTATGAATGCGCCATTACCTATAGGTTGACCATATCTACTATTAAAATTACTTGCAGAATAATTGTCATCCCACCCCACAAGTACAACCGCATGATTAGCTTCACCCGGCAAAGGTTCATAAATATTAGGATTATAATCACTACTAACATAATTAGAACTAGTAGAACGATAAATAACTGCTAAAGCACCATATTTAAGTATTGCAATTTTAATAGCATCCAAATCAGAGATATTTTGTCTTAAAGGAATAAATAAAATATCTTGAACATGCTTTATTGTGGTTAAATTATTTGGAGAATATTTAGAATAAGGTTTATATGGATTGTCACTTTCATTTACCGGACCATCCCATCGTGTAAGATAAGCAGAGGATAGATAATAACTTCCACCATATCTTCCATCAAAATCATAACCTTCATCACCATATTTTCCCATAATATTAACAAGATTACTGACAGAAAAATTATAATACTCTCCAGTGTTCATTAAAATATTTGATTCCAATGCATCTAAAGCAGCAAACGCCCAGCAAGTTCCATAACTTCCCTGATCTTTAACAGATGTTACCCAAGAAACATTAGACCCATTAGTTAATGTGATATTTCTTAAATCATAAGTTTTAGGAATAATAATATTTATATCATCATAAATATTGCCAGTAAGATATGCATCAAAAATAGCATAAAATGTATTTGAATTGTTTCCAAGAGAAAAATAATTATCTTTAACAATATTATCATTAAATGTTAAAATACCGTTAGGATTATAAATTAAATCATCAATATCATTAGAAACAAACATTTCATTATTAATAATGCTTGAATTAGAAATAGATAGTAAACCTTTATTTGAGATTACACTACCGAAACCATATTTACCTTTTAAATAATTATTTGATATAATTGTATTGAAAATATTTAAACCTAAAGAATTAACATTAAAAATAGCACTAGAAGATATTATATCTCCTAAAACTTTATTTCGATAAAAATAGGAGTTATTAATATTTCCGCAAGATTCATAAAGATATAAACCCCCACCATTAGAAGAAGAACCATTAGCAGTATTACCAATAAATGTTAAATTAGATAAATTCATAACACCAAAAGATAAATAAGCTCCAGCACCATTAACTGCCATATTGTAATTTATTTTTGAATTAGAAACTGTTAAATATGAATTATTAGTATAAACACCCCCACCATCTTTACTTGCAGAATTATTATAAAAATTAACATTATCTATTAAAACATTACATCCTTCAACATACAATGCACCACCATAAACACCTTTATTAGAAATAAAACTAGAATTAATAATGGTCAAATTACCATTACCTGCATAAATAGCACCCCCATTATATCCAGAATTATTTTCAAAAACACAATTACGAATAATAAGCGAAAAAACATCCAAAGAAACCCAACGATTACTAACATATGATGAATTAATAAAAATAGCTGCACCATCACTAGAACTATGACTTATCATTGCATTTGCATTAGTAATTTTAATATTTGAAATAGAATATGTGCCTTGATAAAATTTAAAAACCGTGGATAATCCTTTAGCATTAAGGATAACATTATCACCACTACCAATAATATTAACATTATTTCTAAAAGTCAAAGCCTTACTAATCTTATATTCTCCTTCAGCAATGCATAAATTAGATTTTGAGGAGTGTTTAGAAATAGCATTAACTCCATTAGAAACAGATTTATATGGATGGGCTTGTGAGCCATCTTCAAACCAACCCACATATGAACTATTAACAAAAATAGTATTATCACTAGTTAAATTAAAATCTGTTGAATTTAAATTTTCAGATGCTGCAACATTAACAAAAAATATTATTGTGAAAAATAAAATTATCAATAATCTACTAAACTTCATAATTATAATATGATTAGTATATATTGATTGTTAATTTAATATATTTTTTTAATAAAAAAATATTATAGTTTAAATTATACAACACAATTTAATACAAAAATTACTTTAAAATGTATGTTTTTTTTATGTTTGTACTATAAGCTAGATTAAATGTAAAAAAATAAAATTTCCTATTAAAATTAAAAAAAATAAAAAAAATTATAATGATTCAGAGATAACATTTTGATTTTTATTGAAAAATAATGCATGCCATATATTATCATTATAATTTAACATAGATCCAATTAGATTTTCGTTTTTAATACGATAATCTTCACCTATTCCAATACTTTCAAACTTTTCAAACTCATTATCTTCGATAAGTTTAAGAAAGTTATCTGCATCAAATAATATGTCAATATCTGATAAATTTTCATTATTTTTGTAGGTTAAACCATCGAGAGCATTACTTTTTATTATTTTTTCATGATATTGCTTGTATATTGATGTGTTAAATACTAATTCCATGTTTATTAATTGATTATTTATAAAAATTATAGTGCCTGTTTGACCTTTATTGTATTTTAAATTTTTAATATAATCAGTAATATCATGTTTTTTATGTTCAAATGTGTCGCTTAATGCTTCTGTTTTTGAAAATGTTTTTAAATCACATGTTATGTTATTTATTTCGTCCCATATTTCTCTTTGATCTGATTTGTATGCATTTGATTTTTTTAATGAATGATATACTCCTATATTTTTTTAAATCTTATTCTTCCTGATGCTATGTTGTTTGTTTTTTCAAATTTTGGTGTGTTGTATGCCCATCTTCCTCTTTCTGTGCAACTTACTGGAACTGGTATTTCTGTTTTTGGCGGTATTAAGACTGTTGTGTTGAGTATACGATTTTGTTTTGCTCCAATGAGTTCTTCACCATCTAATATTAGTAGTGGGACATTACTTTCATTTTTAACTTTTAGAGTATCTACAGTTCCTGCTTCATTTATTTCATTTATTTCAACAAGTTCTAAATCTAAGGCTTTTTTTAAGTGCAATATATCTGTATTGTTTTCAATATCTGTTTTTAAACCTACTATTGTTATGTTTTCGTAGGTTTGTGGTTTTAAAAATTCAATGTTTGCAAATGTTTTTGTTAAAACATCCATATATTATTCCCCCTTTAATTGTGTTGGTTTTTTTATTCTAGATAATGTATGTCGCTATCTTTATTTTTTTGCTCTTCTTCTATTTCTTTTGGAGTTAATAGTTTGCAGATTATTTCATTTTTTGTTATGAAGCGTATTTTTCCGTAATCTGTATCTGTTATTTTGTCGTATAATCTTCCTGCACTTTGTGTTCCTCTTACTACTGTGTGAACACTATTTGCAATGTATCCTATTTTTCCAATATATCTCATTTCGACGTGTATCGCTTCGTCATCATATGCATTGTCTATTTCTTTTACTAATTTAATAATGCTTCCAACTTTTATTACTTTTGGTTTATCTATATTGGATATTAATGTAAAAAATAAGTTTTCCATTTTATATCACCCTCCAAATATTATTTAAAATTAGTATAAACCAATATATTATTTTTATTATTTAAATTTTATGGAAAATTTATATTTTTCAACAAAAAAGTATAATCATAATAATAGAGAAATAATATATAAATGAATTATAATAAAAGGTTGTTAAATTGAAATATAAAACTATAATATTTTTTGCAATTGGTATTGTGATAATGGCCATAATGTTGTGGTTTATTGGAATAGAACAAGTATTTGATGCATTGAAATTAGCTAATCCGTTATATATTTTTATTGCAATTTTGATACAATTTGTAATTTATATTTTATTTACTATAAGATGGCAGTTTATAACTAATTTAACTAATAAAAATTTTTCATTTAAACAATTATTACCTATGGTTTTGGTTAGTTTAGCTTTTAATAATATAACTCCTAGTGGTAGAGGTGGGGGAGAACCTATAAGAGCATATTTATTAACTAATGAAACTGGAGAGCCATTTTCTGATACTTTTGCAACAGTGATAACTGATAGGGCATTGGACACTATTCCTTTTGTACTGCTTGCAATTATTACAATAATTGGATTAATAGGACATGTGAGCTTATCTCCAATTATTTTATTTATAATGATAATTGCAGTAATAGCAATTGTAGTATTAGTATTTATAGTCATTTATATGTCCATAAATGAGAAATTTGGAGTTAAAATTACAAATTTAATAACTAGTTTAGCAATTAGAATATTTAAAAAAAGAGATCCTGAACGTTTAAAAAATAGAATTGAAAAATCAGTAAGTGGATTCCAATCAACAATGCGTGTTTTAACTACAAATAAGAGAGTATTATATTTTGGTATACCAATATCCTTTTTAATATGGGTGCTTGAGATTTCAAGAGTTTATATTGTATTTTTAGCATTTGGATGTAATGTAACTCCTATATTAATAGGAGAAATATTTATAGTATCTTCACTTGTAGGTATGATACCATTATTACCTGGAGGTTTAGGTGCAGTTGATGGTTTTATGATTCTTTTATATAAATCTGCAGGAATATCAACACCTATAAGTGCTGCATCTACAGTAGTTGAAAGATTAATATCTTTTTGGATGACAACAATTATTGGATTAATTATACTTCCAAAATATGGTAATCATATACTTGAACAATTATATTCAATATTAAGTAGTGAACCTGAAGAAACAAACGAAACAAGTGAATTATAATGGAAATTAGTTCTGAAGAAATGGAGAAAACTATAAAAAATATTTATAAAACTTTAGATAAAGTTTCTCCAGTAGATTTTGATTGTGGGAAACTTTGTGGAGAAGTTTGTTGCACATATGATGCAGATGATTATCATAATGATGAATTAGCACTTTATCTTTTACCTGGTGAAGAGCTAATGTATTTGGAAAGTGATAGTTTTGAATTATATTATATTGATTCTGATGAAATTGCTTATCCACATTCGTGGAAAGGTAAAATATATCTTGTTAAGTGTAAAAATCCTCCCAAATGTGATAGGAATATTCGACCTATTCAATGTAGGACTTTTCCTTTAATTCCCCATATTTCTAAGGATAATAAGTTTCATTTGATTTTTGATGAAACTGAATTTCCATATAAATGTCCTATTATTCATGAACATATTAAGTTGAATGATGATTTTATACGTGAAACTTATAAAGTTTGGAGTGTTTTGATAAAAAATCCTTTAGTTTATGATTTAATTGATATGGATTCAAGAAAAAGAGAAAATAAGAAAACTGATTATGAAATAGTGATTTGAAAATTTTAGTTTGGCTTATAATTCAGTCTTTAATGTAAAATCCTGTTAATAAACTCCAGATAATTAGAGTATAGACAGATAATCTCTCAAAAACAGGCATGAAAATAGAATCCATGTTGAAAAACATAATCCAAAATATTATCAAACCAATTAATCCCAATATCAAAGTAATTTTAGCATAACTATTAAATTCGTTTAGAGATTTTGAGATTATTAATAATAATATATTTCCTCCAAGAATTGCCATTACTGCACCTAAACTGTGATAATTAGCAGTTAACGGATTACCTCCATGAATTAAAGCAACTATAATAACTCCAATTGAAGTAATGAATGTTAAAATATAAAAAATAATCTTATTTTTCATTATATAATCCTTAAATTTATATAAATTGCCAAAAATTAAGGTTAAACCGATTATTATAAATGCTGAATTCATTAACCAGAATAATGGAGAGTTAATTCCAGGAATTCCTAGTTCAGAGATAGTGTGAAAAATATATGTATTAAATAAAGAAGCTTTGAAAAAAATAGCTGAAATAAATTCTCCAATAATATAATAAAAACTTCCAAATATAAAAACTAAACCTGCAATCTTACTTTTCATGACAAAAATAACTCTCCGAAAATATTTTTAAACTTGTTATATAGATATTATAATTTACTAGTTTATGATATTTCCTAAAAAAAATATAGTAATATTGAGTATTTTAAATTTAGGTTTTTGGGAATTGATAAGATATTAAAGATTTATAAGATAATATAGTAAATTAAAAAGGAGAAATTACTATTTCTAGAAAAGACAATTTTATTTACGGTTTAAAAAAAGGAATTCCAATTACTTTTGGTTACATCCCAATGGGTATTGGTTATGCTGCTATTGCAATAAAAGCAGGTTTTAGTTCTATTCAAACCGTTTCAATGTCTTTTTTAGTTTATGCAGGTGCTGGTCAGATAATTGCTGCAACTATGGCTTTAAGTGGTGCAACTGCAATGACTATTATTTTAACTAATTTTGTTGTGAATTTAAGGTATTTTGTGATGTCCACATGTGTTTTAAATAAGGTTAAAAATTCTAATTTAGGTTTAAATATATTAGCTGCACATGTTACTGTTGATGAGTCATTTGCAATGTTTTCTTTAAGTGAAGATACTTCTATTTGGACATATCTGGGAATTTCTATTATTGCCTGGTTGTCTTGGTGTTTAGGTGCTGGAATTGGTGTTGTTGTTTTAGATCTGCTTCCAATAATTGTGACAAATAGTTTTAATATTTCATTATATGCATTATTTGTAGCTATGTTGGTTCCAGCAATTAAAAATAATAAACAGATAGCCATTGTAGTTTTGATAACTGCTATTTTGAATGTTGTTTTATCTCAAATTATTGGTAATTGGTCATTGATTGTATCTACACTTATTGGTGCGATTATTGGAATGTATATTGTTGATGATGAATATTTAATTTCAGGTGATATTTAATGGATTATATTAATTTAATAATTCTTGGATGTGCAATTGTTACTTTTATTCCTAGATTGATTCCTGCATTATTTATTGATAAGTTAAATTTTTCACCTAAATTTGAGAAATTTCTTAATTTAATTCCTTATACTGCTCTTGCTGCTTTAATATGTCCCGGTGTTTTAACTGTTGATAATAAGTTATGGTATATTGGTTTGATTGGTGCAGTTGTTGCTGCAGGTTTAGCTTGGAAGAAGGTTCCTCTTGGTGCTATTGTTATTCTAACTGTTGTTGTTTTAATTACTGTTTATTCTATTGTTCCATTGTTTTAGATAATTGTATTTATCAATATTAATTTATATAATATCATATAAAATTAAGTAATAAGTGATTAAATGAAAACAAAATATTTAGTAATCTTATTAATAATACTTGTAATATGTGTTGGAATCTTTATTTACCAATTTAATAATAGTGTTGATACATTTATTAGCATAAATGAAACAGAAGTGAGTGAAAATGGTTCTTTTTCTGGAATGTTAATAGATGCCTACGGATTTGGTGTAGCTAATGAAAAAATTACATTTTACAAACCTGGAGATAACACTACTGTTACTGTAACAACTAATAATGATGGAATATTCACCATAACTAATGCAGAATATGTGAATTCTAGTGATAATTCCTATAGAAACTTCACTTTTGCAGGTGATGGTAAATACCACGGATGCACATATGAAGGCACTGTGACTGTTATTCAAAAATAAAAATTATGCATTTATAGTTATTTTAAAATATAAAACTATAACTTGTATAAAAAAAAGAAAAGTTAGAAAAAAATTATTTTCTAACTAATGCTAAAATTCCTGCAATACCTAAAAGAACTGTTCCAGGAATTGCAAATGCAGATATACTTATTAATAACCAAATTGCAGAGATAATTAATAAAGCACCATATAGTTTATTGTCTTTTTTAACCATTACTCCTGCAATTATTCCAACAATTGAAGCTATAATTGCACTTAATCCAAGTATTAATAATTCAGAACTAAATGCTGCCATTATTATTGCGAATAACCCACCAAGTAAACCAAATACCCCACCAATAATACTTAAAACCATTTCTGCAGTTCTACTAATTTCTGGAACATTGCTTATTGAAGTGGGTTGGCTAGGATTATATCCACAATTTGGACAAAATTTTGCATCACTCTCAATTTCATTTCCACAATTTTCACAAAATTTACTCATAAAAAAAAAGAAACCCCCTTATTTAAAATGTTAATTCTTGCCTATATATTGCATTATCTTCATCAGTGTCTAGTGTTGAGTCAAATATTAATACAACTGCACTAGAAGGTGTTTCTTCACAATATGAACTTCCAGTTATTCTAATATTTTGACCTTCTTTTATATCCACTATATTCCATGCTAATGAATCTTTATATAATATTGTTCCACTTGCATCATAGTATATAACTTGCATTTCGAGATAATCATAATCTTTATCTGGAATTAAATTACCTGAGACACTATACAAACCATACCCCTCACTTACAATATTCAAATTGGTTACCTGTAAGTTAGAAGTATTGTCATTTGTTGAACTAGATGCAAAAATTCCAATAATGAAAAATATTGCAATTAATACTATAATGAATATACCGATTTTTTTACCAGTGCTCATACCTTTATTATTTTGAAGTATGACTGGTTCAATATTTGTTTGTTGGGTTCCACATTCTTTACAGAACTTTGTACCTTCTTTTATTTCGGAACCACAATTTTTACAGTATTTTACCATAAATTTTCACCCCTTAATATTTTTTTATATGTTTTTTACTGCAAATTTACTTAATTGATTAAAATCTTTAAACTGATTATAATTGACTAAATAAAATTGTTTTTAGAAATATGTGTTTAAATCAATATTATCTAAAAAAAATAGTGCTAAATTTTATTTATAAAAATTCAATATTTGATAAAAATTATTAGAGCAACTCACCCCCCTACAAATAATTATTTTTTATATATGTTATATTTTCTTATAAATTTTTTTATTTAAATATGAAAAAATGGAATTTTTCAAAATATTAACTAAATATTTAATGATGTAAACTAAATGAAAATATGTGATGAATACTTAAAATATTGTTTATTTAAGATTAATATTGTGGATTACAATAATAATTGGATTATTAGAATTTAAATTTAAGTTTTTTCATAGCTCACATAAAAATAAATTATATTCTAAATTTTTTATGTTTTCTCCATCCATTTGTGCTTCGAATTTTAAATATTGGAGATAAATTTCTGGCGGGTTGTTTTCTTTAAGTAGTTTATGATATTCTTTATAATCTTTTAAGTTTGTTTTTTCTAGGTTTTTTGAATGTTCATAAATTGGTAAAAGTCCAGCAAATCTTATATCTAATAGTTTATTTTCCATATTAGGCATCCTATTTTTATATTTTTATTATTTGTATTGATATAATTTTGATTTTATTTTAAATATATTTTTAAGTGAAAAAGTATAATATGAATGATTATGAAAACTGGAAAAATTATACTTTGTGTTTTTAAATATATTTTTAAGTGAAAAAGTATAATATGAATGATTATGAAAACTGGAAAAATTATACTTTGTGTAATTGCATTAATTATTGTTGCTCTTTTATTGTTTACAATTGTGAGTCCAATATTAATTATTGCTGAAGATACAAGTGAAGGAACACCAGGAATTGATATGGCTGCCACATTCACCATTTTGGGTGGTTTTGATTGGATTTATCCAGGAAGTTCACATAATGCTCAAGGTCAAACTTTACATAATATTCATTTAAATTCTCCAGATGATCCTTATGGTGCTGCTAGAGACATTATTAGTTATACTTATCATTTTACGCCACATATTATTATTAGTGTAAATGATTATGCTGCTGAAGATATTTTTGGAGAAGGTCTTGTGGATAATATTAGGGCTAATGATTGGGGTTCTGGAATGGATAGGGGTCCTGCAGTTGATTCTGCAATGAGTCAAGGTACTTTTAATCCACTTGCTATTTTTTCAAATATATTAATGGGAAATATTAAATTTTACATTGTCTAAATTTCCCAATTATTTTATATTTTTTTATCCACCATATATTACTTGTATTATTTTGATTGTGTCACCATCTTCTATTTTTGTATTTTCATCTGTTATTTTGTCATTTTTCTTTATTACTACTGTTTGTGGAGATACTTCTAATTCTTTTAGTATATCTATGATTGTTTTTTCGTTTTCTAATTCTTTTTCTTCTTCTTTTTCGTTAAATATTATTTTGTATGTCATCTTTTTTCTCCTGTTTTTTTATATATTAATTATATAACAATTGTTATATTATATAAAATTATCATAAAAATATAAAAATAAATAAACTATCAAAATAAATTAGTCATCAAGAGTACTATACTCTTCAACAATCTCTTCTAAATCAATTCCTTTGTTTTTCATTTTCAAAGTTTTTTGAGCAGGATTTAACCTTTCATTAATACGTCTATATAATGGTTTAAGTAACACTTCTTCACCATAACCCCTTTTTTCTAAACCCCCATAAGATAAATCAACTATGTCTTTTGTTAATTTATATAAATCATCTTTATCTATAAATTCTGGTAAATCTTTATGTATTAATAATTTACGTAATTCTGTGGCATTATAACCTTTATGATATATTGTTTGATCATTGTCCAATATATTTTTCAGTTTGTCTAAATTATGTTTTAAACCTAAATGGAATGCTCCAACAGTCATTGAATCTTTTATTGGTTGTGTGCATACACTACGATATTCTATTGTTCCTCTGAAAGTTAAGTTTTCAAATTTAAATGGTCTTAAATATTTTATATCTTCTAACTCAGGAGTTAATTCAATAGTTTCATATTTTCCATTATTATAATATTCTCCAAGGATAGTTTCTTTTTTAAAGTAATCCAATATTTTTATAGGCTCAAAATTCACATATTTACCATTTCTCATTGTACAGTATATATCTAAAGATTCTATATATGCTTGTAACTCTTCTATTGATTCTAATTCAATATTAAACATTCCCACATTATGTGGATTTATTCCATGTGCACTATTTTCCCATAGCATATCTCTACAGCATAATAATTCCTCATTTTCACCGACAAATAGAGAATTACAGAATAATACTGCTTTTATAGGTTCTATTTTTGAAAATGCATTTATTGTATCTACTAATTCCTCATATGATACATCTAATTGTACTTGTGATGCACTGCTAAATAGTCCATATGTTGGGTAATTATGAAAATGTATGTTCTTATCTTCATATTTATGATATGAGCATAGATGGTGGTATAACATTTGGTATCTTTCATTTGGTATTGGTATATTATTATTATATTCCCAGTAAGGGTTTATTCCCATCCCAGTTAGCATATGATTGTGGTTTTTAAATTCTTTTTGAAAGAATTTGAAATATATTTTAAATCTTTCATAAATTTTATGAATGTTTTTTTCTCTACCCATACTGAATTCTATTGTGTTATAACTACAGTCATAACTTATATTATCTTTTGTTTCATCATCTTCTATTAGGTAGATATTGTTTTCGTTATCTGTTCCTTTTATTTGGAATTTTGGGAATTTTTTTAAGAATTTTTTTGTTATAATGTGTACAATTTGGAAGTTTACAGGTTTTTTATCTAGATTTAATATTGGTAGTTCTATTTCTATGCCTACATAGTCTTTTTTTCCTTTTTTTGTAGGAGCTATAAACTCCTCATATAATCTGTTTTTTACGTCTTGTTCTGTTATTTTATTTTTTAATACCAATATTCTTCCCTCATTGACTTTTGTTTTAGTTTAATCTGCAATGGTTTCCACATGGATGTTTTCTAAATTCTTCTTCTAGTTTTGCAAGTAGTTCTAGATCTTCTTTGGTTTCTATGTATTCGTTTTTATGTTTTTTTCCTTTATGTATTTGTTTTCCATCTTTGTATGCAAGTAATGTGTTTAAGGGTACTTTTTCCCATTTTTCATCGTTTAGTGGAAGTGTTGAAAATATTATGTGATTGTTATTTTTTTGGCAGTGTAGTGTGTTTTTTAGGTTTGTGTGGACATACATGATTTCGCCGTTGTGGAGGATTATGTTTATTTTATTGTTTTTTGTTATGTTTTCAATTACTTTATCTAGTGTTTTGAATAGTTCTTCATTGCTTAATTTGTTTTTTTGTTCTTTTTCGTTTATTTCGTTTATTATGTGGAGGAGTAGTCTTTCTGAGTCTGTTTCTCCTTTTTGTGTTTGTATGTATTTGTTTAGTTTTTGGCATTGGAATACTGTTCCGTTATGTATTAGTGTCCATGTTCTGCCAGTTTTATCTTTTTCTATGAATGGGTGGCAGTTTTTATCGTTCATACATCCTATTGTTGCGTATCTTATGTGTGCTAGTAAGTCTTTTGCTAATATTGGTTCTTTTAGTCTGTTTATTAAGTATTCACTGTTAATTGCTTTTTTTGGTTCTTTTTGTATTGTTGGAGTTTTATTTTTTATATTTGCTATTCCCCAACCATCAGGGTGGAAATCACAGTGGCTGAAGAATAATTTTAAGTATTCATTTATTTTTTCTTCTTTTTTTGAGGTAAATCCGAATATTTCACACATTTTTTTCCACTGCTCCTTGTTTTTTTATCACAATAATATTTTATAACAATTGTTATATTAGTATTTTATCATATATATAAGTAAATATAAAAATATAAATATAAATATTTACTTAAAAACCAACAAATAAAGCAAAATTAAATAAATAGTTCGAAATAAATCAAAAAACCCACTTTAAGGATGAAAAACAATTATGAACAAAAAAGACATAGAAGAATTTGAAAAAAAATATCCAGAACTATTCAATACAGAAAACAACGACGAACTATACAAGCTAATGCAAATAATACTTATAAAAAAAGGATTCAAATACATTGAAGACAATACCAACAACGAAGAATATATACTACATAATCAAATACCAGATAATATTAAAAATCTACTAAAAGAACATGGAAAAGAAAAAATAGAAGAATTTCAACAATTACCTCCAGAAAAACAAAAAGAAAAAATAGAAAAATTCCAAGAAATAAATAAAGAAAGATTAAACTGGGCGAAAAACTTCCTCCCATTATTTAAAAATAGATTTAACAAAGAAATAAATATAGATCCTGGAAGACTATTAGGACTTACAGACGGAATATTTGGAATGGTTATAACATTACTTGCATTTGGAATTGGCCTTCCAGAAATATTAATAATAAATGAAACAAACTTTATAAATTTTATATATTCTATAGTACCAACAATAGGAACTGTCCTTGTTAGTTTTATCTTCTTAAGCTCATTCTGGATTTACCATCATGAATTCTTAAATATAAAAACACTAAACCTTCCATTCCTATGGTTACACATATTCTTTTTAGCATGCATAACATTCATACCATTTACAACAAGTATAATTGGAACATATAGTGAATTTTTCCTAGCAGAAGTACTATTTGGAATTAATGTATTTTTAACAATTATTATGTTTCTTTTATTATACCGATATGCAGTAATACATAATTTTTTAGAAGAAACACCAAGTATAAAAGACATAAGATATACTTATACAACTTTTTTCATAATTATGGGTTTAATAATATTTGTAAACTTAGGAGATTTTTTAATTTCCCATTATTTCATATACTTAATACTTTTAATTCCAGTTATATCGACAATAAGATATGTTCTTAAAGAATAAAATTTAAGTTTATACTTTTTAATTAAAATACTCTTTTAAAAATATTAAACATTAATTTTGAAAATATTTTTTTAAAAATACTTAAATTAACTTCAGGTGAAAAATCATTATCTACCAAACCTGTTTTAAACCAAAACTCTTTATCTGCAGGTATAGCATCATCTTTTAATGCTAAAACTCTCCAAACATTATAAAATATGATATCTCCAATTTTTGGAGAGTGTAATTTACTAGATTCAACATCTTTTTTAAATTTTTTAGAAATTTTATCTATTTTTTCTGTTTCTAATTTATCTTTTCCACCACATCTCATAGGTAATTTATATACTTTATTTACTCCCCAATGTCTTAATGTTTCATCTAAGTATTTTACTACTTTTTTATGTCCTGCTCCTGCAGTAGATACAACTACTATTGCTTTTTTAGTGAAAAATTCAGGCCTATGATATAAATATGCAGTATGGTCTAGGAAATTTTTTAAAATAGCAGTTACATTCATTGCATAAACTGGAGAAGCTAATATAATTGCGTCAGATTCTTTTATTTTATTGATTATTGGAATTATATTCTCTTTATGTGGACAATAATCTTCACCATGCATTATACAATTATAACAACCGTTACAGAATGGAATATTTTTTTGCGATAAATGTATTTCTTCAAAATCGCCTTCTAAATTACTGCATATTTGATTAACTATATTCCATGTGTTTTTTTGTCTTGGAGATCCGTTAATTAATAAATATTTCATTTAAATACCTTCATTTAATTGTCCTTTAATAATCTTTTTTTCTTTATTTTCAAATTTTTTATCGAATTCATTTACATCTTTTTCATTTACATTGAATACTTCAGGAATTTGGAATATTGTTTTTTCAAAGTTGATTTTATTTTTATTGAATATTTTTATCATGAAAAATTCTGATTCATCGTTTTCTTTTGTTCCTTCTAAGTATATTTTGTATTTTGATGCAGTTTCAAAACCGAATCGTTGATAATAATTTTTATCACCTATTACAAATACAAAGGGTATGTTTTTGTTTTTTATTATATTTAATGTGTATTCTATTAATTTTGTACCATATCCTTTGTTTTGGAATTTTTTATCTATTGATATAGGCCCTAATATTATTGCATTATTATTTCTATTTTTATGGGTTATTTTACCTTTTGAATAGTTAATATGTCCGATTATTTTATTATCTTTTTCTATTATATATGCTAATTCTTTTATGAAACTTTTATGATTTCTTAGATTGTGTACAATGTAGTGTTCGTATGCACCTGGACGATATATGTTCCAAAAGCTGTTTCTTACTAAATTTTCCACTTCATTGTAATCTTTTTCTTCTTCTAGTCTTATAATCATCGTAATCATCTTGTTTTATAATTATTTTTTTATTGTTTTGATGAAAATTTAAAGTATTTATCATCTTAATTTTTATGTTTATTTCAATAAATTTTATTTTTAAACTTTTTATTTATATTAAAACATTTTATTTAACATAAATCATATATATCTTCCTTTATAAAATTTTAATTATCCATATTTGGAAGTGTTGAAAACAATTATGTCTTTTTTTGCGATTAATATTCATTTTAAAAAATAAAATTGAATAAAAATGTATGATGGAATACTTGTAATTGGCACACTTCCTAAAAAAAATATTGAGATTATTAATTTAAGGTGGGGAAAATGGAAATAATGGAAATAATTAAAGAATCATTTATTTTTCCTTCAAATGATGTTGGAAAACTTGCAATTTACATTGTTTTAAGTGTTCTTGCAGGTATTTTAAGTATTAGTGGTTTAGGAATAGTTATTTTTTCACTAATTGGAAATAGATTGTATGCTATAGTTGGTATTATTTTAATAATTCTTGCTTTAGCAATAGGTTTTATCCTTTCAGGATATGGAATAAGTATTATAAAATCAGGAATTGAACATGATCCAGATGTTCCAGGATTTGTATGGAAAGATAATATAATTACAGGTATTAAATATTTTATTTTAAGTATTGTTTACTTTATTATCCCTGCAATTATCACATTAGCTGTTGCATTTATAACTAATGTTCCAGGTAATATTTCTGCCGTAACAAATCAATATATGGGTAGTTTTGCAAATGTAAGTACTGCTATTAATGGTACATTGCCTGCAGTTGCCATTTCAAATGCTATGATTAGTAATTTAGTTACATCACTAACGATTACTGGTCTTGTTGCTGTGATTTTATTTATTATTTTTGCTTTTGTTCAAATTATGGGAGAGTGCAGACTTGCAAAAACAGATTCTTTAGCTTATGCTTTAAACATTCCTGAAGCGTTTAAAGATATTGGAAGAATCGGTTGGGGAAAAGTAATTGCAATAATAATTCTAATTTTTATCATAATTTCTGTTATTAATATTATTATAAATTTAATTTCACATTATATAACAGGAATTGGAATTATTTCAATTATTGTAACTCCATATTTAACATTCTTTGCTTCAAGAGCAACGGGATTATTATATTCTGAAATAGCTTAAAATTTTTCTCATTACTTTTTTTTAAGCTATTCTTTAATTCTTTTTTTAATTAATATCTTATTTTAAAGGGGAGCATCTTTTTTAGTGAAATAAATATATGA